>JAFZPW010000106.1 GCA_017552495.1 Clostridia bacterium
GTCTGGACGGCCATGCGCCCCGATCCCGATTGGACGGCGTATGAAAAATAATTCCTTTTGCTGACTCCTCTGTTTCTTTTTTCACCGCACTGTTTCCAAAGCCAAAGGCAGCGACATTTGTCGCTGCCTTTGGCTATTGCCGGAAAATACGAAGAAAAAGAGCTCCGGGATCGCGTATCGTTGCGAAAGCGGTTGATTTACAGCGCGGAACAATCCAAATCGGAATTTGTCATCCGATCCTTCGTCAGAGGCGCATCTGTTATAGCTGCTCTGGCCAGAACTGTTTTTCCAGACGGAACCGAATGCGTCAGCCATACGCTTCCGCCGATGACGCAATCGTTTCCGATATGCGTTTCACCACCCAAAATGGTTGCGCCGGAATAGATGACGACGCGGTCGCCGATATCCGGGTGGCGCTTCATTCCTTTGATCAATGCTCCGTTCTCTCCCATCTCAAAACTCTTGGCGCCCAGGGTAACGTGCTGATACAGTTTGACGTTGCAGCCGATGGTGGCGGTTTCTCCAATCACCACACCGGTTCCGTGGTCGATGAAAAAAGAGTCCCCAATGACCGCGCCGGGATGAATGTCGATCCCGGTCAGACGATGCGCGTATTCTGTCATCATGCGCGGCAAGAGCGGCACGTTCTCACGGTACAGAATGTGCGCCAGACGATAGGTGCTGATGGCCGTGAAGGCCGGATAGCAGAGAATGATCTCGTCAATGCTGTTTGCGGCGGGATCGCCCTGATAGGCAGCCAGCAGATCTGTCTGCAACTGCCGCTTGACTTCAGGCAGATTCTCCAAAAACGTGCGGATGACGCTTTCGGACCGGGTAGAAACCACGATTCGCGTCAGGATGCGTTCCAACCGTTCGACGGCTCGCTCCAGCAGGGATTCTTTCATCGCCTGATTGGCGGAAAAGCGGGGGAACAGAGCGCCGATCGTCCAATCGGTAAAGCGTTCTGCCTCTGTCCGAAGTCCGCGGCAATCCGGCAGCGGATGACCGTTTGCGGGTTCCTCTTGCATAAGGGCCCGGATTGTCCGTTGCAGCAAAAGCGTTCTATTCTGCATATGATTCGGAAAACAGCGGTGTGGACAGATAACGGTCGCCGGTATCCGGCAAGAGCGCAACGATGGTTTTGCGCTTATTTTCCGGGCATTTTGCGAGCTCGATGGCGGCCCAGAGCGCAGCGCCGGATGAAATTCCCGCCAGCACGCCTTCGGAATGTGCCAGCTTTCTTGCGGCGGCGCAGGCATCCTCGTCTTTCACTGTGAGGATCGCATCATATACGGAAGTATTCAGCACTGGGGGAACAAAGCCAGCGCCGATGCCCTGGATTTTGTGCGTACCGGGCGTTCCCTTCGAGAGCACAGGGGATCCTGCCGGTTCCACCGCGACGATCTTTACGGCGGGATTTTGCGCTTTGAGATATTGGCCCGTTCCGGTGATTGTTCCGCCGGTGCCTACGCCCGCGACAAAGAGCTCCACTTTACCGTCGGTGTCCGCCCAGATTTCCGGGCCGGTAGTTGCTCTGTGGACGGCGGGATTTGCGGGATTGATAAACTGGCCGGGGATGAAGGCGTTGGGAATTTCTTTTGCCAGTTCATTTGCTTTGGCGATGGCGCCCTGCATTCCCTGCGCCCCTTGGGTGAGCACCAGTTCCGCGCCGTAAGCCTTCAGAAGCTGGCGGCGCTCCACACTCATGGTTTCCGGCATGACGATGATGAGGCGGTAGCCTCTGGCCGCCGCTACTGCGGCAAGTCCGATGCCGGTGTTGCCGGAGGTTGGCTCAATGATGGCAGAGCCCTTTTTCAAAAGCCCTCTTGCTTCGGCGTCATCGATCATAGCTTTGGCGACGCGATCCTTGACAGAACCCGCCGGATTCCAATATTCCAGTTTCGCCAAAATTTTGGCCTCCAGGTGTTCTTCTTTTTCGATGTGTTTCAGCTCCAAAAGCGGCGTTTTCCCAATGAGCTGATCGACCGAGGTGTAAATATTGGACATGTTTTTTCTCCCGATTTTGTAAATGATTTATGGCTCTTTCCTAAAAAGTGTGGGTAGGAAAGGGCGAAAAGCGTGGAAAAATAAAGCGCCACGGAACTCCACATGTTATACTTGAAATTGTCCAGAAATCAAGGTAGGGAGTGGAGCCCCGTGACAGTTTCAAGTTTAGCAAAAATGATTGCCGGTGTCAATAAGATCGTTGTAGAAAAATTTGATTTGGAAACGACTGCAAAAGGCGAACAGCTCGTCATTCGAGTGCGGCCATGGAAAAGCAGTCAAAAGCGCTGCAGTATTTGCGGGCGGGAATGTCCTGGCTTTGACCATCTGATCTCAACCATTTTTCTCCGCTGCGGCAATCTCCAACTCGTCCTACCGGGCCGTTAGATAACCCACACTTTGTAGTGATGACTCTGATTTTTGCAAACCGATGATTTGGATCGGTTATCAGAAAGGGCAACATCGCTGCTGCAACAGGATCATGGATTCCGGCGCGTTTACGGTGCTTTTTTATAGATATCCGTTCTTTTATCCGGATAGAATCGGTTTTGAAAGGGTATGGTGCGCGGCTTTTTTCAACATAAAAAGCCGGAGAACCCACAAGGATCCCCGGGCGGTCGCAAAGCAGAGGGCTTAAATGGGCCGAACAAAGCATATGCGCATCTCACGGCGCCTGCCGCGGCCCGGGATACGGTTGACGGATGCCTTCCGCATCATATGCCTCCATATGGCCTTTTACCGATTGTCTGATTGTGCTTATGCCAAAACCGCGCAAGTTGTCAACGGCATTTTGCGGCTGGATGGCGCAGCGGCGCGTTCCGCAGCCGATCCGTGTTCGCAGCAGGGGATAAATCCTCCATAAATTCTTGCTTTTCCGCCGGGATACGAATATAATAAAAAATATAGAAGAATTGTCGTAAAAATCAAAAGAGGAGAAGGGAGGCGGCGGCATGACGGACACCCCGGAATACGTCATCGAAATGCTCCACATCACCAAGGAATTTCCCGGCATCAAGGCAAACGACGACATTACGCTTCAACTTAAAAAGGGCGAAATTCATGCGCTTTTGGGCGAAAACGGAGCCGGAAAATCAACGTTGATGAGCGTTTTGTTCGGGCTTTATCAGCCGGAAGCGGGCGAGATCCGCAAGGATGGGAAGCGGGTGGAGATCCGCGACCCCAACGATGCGACGGCGCTGGGGATCGGTATGGTGCATCAGCATTTCAAACTGGTAGATGTTTTTACCGTGCTGGACAACATCATTTTGGGCGCGGAAACCACGAAAATGGGCTTCCTGCAAAAGAAATCGGCGCGCAAAAAGGTGCGGGAGCTTTCCGAACGCTATGGTCTGAAGGTGGATTTGGACGCCAAAATCGAGGATGTCACCGTTGGTATGCAGCAGCGCACTGAGATTTTGAAAATGCTTTATCGGGACAACGAGATCCTGATCTTTGATGAGCCAACCGCCGTTTTGACCCCGCAGGAGATCGACGATCTCATGCAGATCATGAAAAATCTGACCCGCGAGGGCAAATCCATCCTCTTTATCTCCCACAAACTCAATGAGATCATGGCCGTGGCCGACCGGGTCACCGTTTTGAGAAAGGGACGCTATGTGGGCACGGTTAACACCGCTGAAACCAACAAGCAGGAGTTGTCCAACATGATGGTGGGCCGCCCCGTTCAGTTGGAGGTGGTCAAGGGCGAGGCAAAGCCCGGCGAGCCCGTCCTCAGCGTGCGGGATCTTTGCGTGTACTCGCCGCTTCGCAAAAAGGATGCCGTGCACAAAGTCAGCTTCGATGTGCGGGCGGGCGAGATCCTCTGTATTGCGGGAATCGACGGCAACGGACAGAGCGAACTGATTTACGGTCTTACCGGTATGGAAAAGATTTCCGCCGGATCGGCCACGCTTTGCGGGGAAGACATCACAAAAGCAAGCATCCGGCATCGCGGCGTGCACATGAGCCATATTCCCGAAGACCGGCATAAGCACGGACTGGTGCTGGACTTCTCTCTGGAGCAGAATCTGGTGCTTCAGCGGTTTCAGGAGGCGCAGTTCCAGAAGCACGGCTTCATCCGTTTTGACGCAGTGCGGAAATATGCCGAACAGCTTATTGAAAAGTTTGACGTGCGAAGCGGGCAGGGCCCCGTTACCAAAGCCCGCAGCATGTCGGGCGGCAACCAGCAAAAGGCCATCATCGCACGGGAATTGGATCGGGACAAGCCGCTGGTGGCAGCCGTCCAGCCAACCCGCGGCCTTGACGTGGGCGCCATCGAAAATATCCACAAGCGTATCATCGACCACCGGGACGCGGGCAACGGCGTACTGCTGGTCTCCCTTGA
>JAFZPW010000107.1 GCA_017552495.1 Clostridia bacterium
GGGGCCCCACCCTGGGACAAATTGTCTCAAAGACCGCACGCTTTGCGGCTGCTTGATTGCTCTGCCGCATTGGTGATGCGTTGGTGTATGAATGATAAAATATAAAAATCAAGTTGGAAATCCCGCGCTGCAGGCGCTGGCGCATGCCGGGCGAAGCAAAGAGTTTGAGAGGGGAGGGAGCCGGAATGCGGACAATTTTCTGGAAGGCGCTTTCCAGAAATTTGAATGTATCATGGACGATCGGCGTATTTTTGTTCCAGATCTTCTCGACCGAGGTGTATGCGTACAGATTGTGGGAAAAGCAGTTTGCGCCGTCGGAATATCCAACGGCGCTCTGCGTCGGCTTGATGGCGCTCTCTGTCGGCGCGGTTGTGCTGATGCTGCTTCGCAGACCGCTGGAGGACAGGCGATATGCCGCGCCGATGCGGCTGGCCGGAATCTTTCTGTATCTTCTGGCGCTTTTTTGGATGGCTTCTACTTCCGTTCCGGTCGTTTTTCTGCTGGCGCGATGCGCAAACGGGATCGTTATGGGTTATTGGTTTGGCGCGGTGTGCGAAAAGCTGCTGCTTTCAAAGAGTTTTGACCGTTATTTGGGTCTGATGATCGGCGGCGGGCTTTTTCTCTTTTTTGCGGGACTGATGCTGGCCGGCCGGTTTTTTTCCGTTGGGACTTCTCTGGTGATGGGATTTTGCTTCCTGGTGTATCTTTGCTTCCGGCAGCCGATCGAGCAGCTCCCCGCCGTTTCACTTTATCCGCGGGAAGATTTGCGGGAAATTCGCCGGTACGATGTTTTAGGGCATACCGTGTTGTTTTTCCTGCTTTTGCTCAGCAATTGCCTGTTTTTTGTCTGGTGCGCAAAAAACCGATGGGACTATTGCTCCGCTGCGACCTGCTGGATTTGGTATGCCGCTTTCGGAGCCGGGATGCTGGCGGGCGGCGCCCTGCGGGACAGACTGACGCGCCTGTTTCCGCTGTTGGTGCCGCTGGCAGTGGGATTTTTGCCCTTTGCGGCTCTTTTGATTTATGCCGACGGGCCTGCGGGAATATGGGGAATGTTCGGAATGATGGGGAGTCTGGGCATGAGCCTTTGCTGCTTTTTTTGCGATGGCATAGAGCTGGCGGCGCTGCACGGAATCCATACAACAAGACAAGCCGTGCGCCTGTGCGCGGTTCTGATCCTTCCCGGACTCTGCGTGGGACTGGCGTTTTTTCTGACAGAGCGGATGAGCAGCCTGGCGGTGCTTGCGGTGTATGTGCTTGCGGAAACGATGTTTCTTCTGCTGTGGTTTGGGTACTTGCTGCTGAAGGGCGGCAACGAAGAAAAGCCGCCGATGCCCTTTGATATCCGGCTTTCCGCCTTTTGCGAGGAATACGCGCTTTCTCCGCGGGAGGGAGAGGTGCTGGAGATTGTGCTTTCCAGCACGAAAAATATGCGGGACTTGGCAGAATGTCTGTTCATTTCTTCCCGTACATTGGAAAAGCATATGGCAAATATTTATAAAAAAACATCCGCAAAAAACAGGTCGGATCTGGTGCGTATGTTTTATGCCGAGGAAATGACCGGAGCCGGCTGACCCGCGAATCGACAGTTCTCCGTGGACGCAGCGCCTGTTGTGCCGGTTGCGGCCGATGTTCCGGCTGTTCTTCCCTGCTGCCCATTTGTTTTAACTTTGGCGGCCGTTATTTGTGAAATACGTAGGAATACGTAGCAAATGACGGCTGCTTTTTCTGACAATGGGGGTCTTTTCCCATTGCACCGCTGTGTGGCCGGGGAAATAATGGATGTAACTTCGGCGGTTGCTTTAAAACGAAAAAGAGGTGATGTGGTAATAGGGAAACAGGTTCTTTGCGATACAACCGCGCATATTTTCGAAAATGGCCAAAAACCGAGGGGAAATTCTGATGAAATGTTAGGAGGGTTTCATGTGTTGAAAAGAGCAAGTTCTTTGATTATGGCGGGTTTGCTGCTGCTGACAATGGCGGCCTGCGGCTCGAATCCGGTCCAAGCCGACAAGGTGTTTGCGAATTATGGAATTGAGACAGAACTTTCTTCCATGGATGCGCAGGTCGTTACGGACGGCACTTCGTTTACCATTATTGAGAATACGACAGAGGGCTTGACCCAGTTTGATAAAAACAGCGTCATCGTTCCCGCCATCGCCGAAAGCTGGGAAATCAGTGAGGACGGAATGACCTACACGTTCCACCTCCGAAAAGACGCCAAGTGGTCCAACGGAACGCCCGTCACCGCCAACGATTTTATTTTTGCATGGAAGCGGCTGGCCGATCCCGCAACCGCGTCGGATTATCAGTTCTTCATCACCGATGTTTCCGGCATTCGAAACGCCAACGCCATTGCGGCGGGCACAGCCGCGCTGGACAGCCTGGGAGCCGAGGCGCCGGACGAGCATACGCTGGTGGTTTATCTGGAACGGCCCGTCCCCTATTTCCTGTCGCTTGTGCTGTTTCCTCCCATGTTCCCCGTGAACGAGGAGTTTTATAACTCGGTAAAGGAGCTTTACGGACAGAGCAAGGATGCGACGCTTGCCAACGGGCCGTTTATGCTTACTTATTGGGAACAGGGCGGCACGCAGATCACGGTGGAACGCAATCCGGAGTATTATGCCAAGGACGAGGTCACCATCGACGGCGTGAATTTCGTTGTGGTGAAGGACGCGCAATCGGCGCTTTTGGCATATCGGAACGGAGATATCGACAAATTCACTTTGACCGGAGAACTGGTGGAGCAATTTGAAAACGACCCGGAATTCTCCATTGTGGACGGCAGCTACCTTTGGTATATCCTCGTAAATCATAAAGAAGCGCATCTGGATAATGCCGAACTTCGTCTGGCGCTGGCGACGGCCTATGACAAGCAGGCGATCTGCAGCGGCATTTTGAAGGACGGCAGCGTTCCCGCCGACTATTTCGTTCCCACAAAACTGGCGACCGGGCCCGACGGAAAGGATTTCCGGGAGACTTCGCCCGTTTATCTCGAATACAATCCCGCTTCCGCGCTGGCGCATTGGGAGAAAGCAAAGAAAGAGCTTGCCATCGACAGCCTGGAGATTTCTCTGATCGTGGAAGATACGGAATCGGCAATCGCTGTGGCGACCTTTATCCAGGATGCCATTCAAAAGAATCTGCCCGGCATCACCGTCAAACTGGAAACCATGTCCAAAAAAGCCAGACTGCAGCGGCAGAGCGACAAAGATTATCAGTTGTCCCTGACCCGTTGGGGGCCTGATTATTCCGACCCCATGACCTATCTGGAACAGTTCAAGACGAACACCACGAGCATCGGTTGGGATAATGCGCGTTATGATGCGCTGGTAGATGAGGTTACCTTTGGCCGGACTGCCCTGGAACCCGTTGCCCGATGGGAGATGATGAAGGAGATCGAGAAGGAGCTTCTTCAGAATGCCGATATCATGCCGGTGTATCAGAAGAATAACGCCGTCTTGCAAAAGAAGAATCTGACCGGCATCGAAGAGCATATGACAATCGGAAACCTGTTCAAGCACGCCGTAAAAACGACAGACTGAGTATCATGCGGAAGCTCCGTCTGCTGCCAAAGCAGGCGGAGCTTCTCGCTACGGAAGAGAGGTGCCAGATGAGCCGATATATTTTGAAGCGCTTGATCCTTGCGGTACTTACACTGCTGGTCATCGTATTTGTCCTGTTTCTGATGCTGCAATATATGCCCGGATCTCCCTTTAATGACGAAAAACTGAACGCCGAGCAGGTGGCGGCGCTGAAGAGCAAATACGGCCTGGATCAGCCGGTCTACATCCGCTTTTTTAAATATGTGAGCCATATGGTTCGCGGAGACTTCGGACTGTCCTACAATATTCAGAAAAATGTCCCGATATCCAGTATGATTCGGGGGCGTCTGCCGGTGTCGATTCGTCTGGGGGCGCAGGCCGTGCTGCTTGGCACGCTGCTGGGGCTGGTGTTGGGCGTGATGGCGGCGCTTTGGCATAACACATTTGTGGATACGCTGTGTACGATTGTCTCGGTGGTTGGGGTAAGCGTGCCGTCCTTTGTGTTTGCGTTCTTTTTGCTGTATAATCTGGGCTTCAAGGCGGGACTGTTCCCTATTCTGTATAAGGTAACGCTTCCGGTTTCGTCCACCGTCCTTCCCACGCTGGCGCTGAGCATGTTCCCACTGGCGCAGATCGCCCGCTTTTCGCGGACGGAAATGCTGGAGGTGCTGGGAAGCGATTATATGCTTTTTGCCGAGAGCAAAGGGTTGACCAGTTTCCGTCTGCATGCCGTTCATGCGCTGCGGAATGTGCTGATCCCGATTATTACGGTATTGGCTCCGCTGATCGTCAGCCTTATGACCGGCAGTATGGTCATTGAAAAGATCTTTTCTGTTCCGGGCGTGGGAAGTCTGCTGGTAACAGCCATTCAATCCAACGATTATAACGTGGTCGTCAGTCTGACGTTTATCTATTGCGTCATGTATATTGGGATCATGCTCGTTGTGGATATGCTTTACGGTGTGATTGATCCCCGGATTCGATTGACAAAGGAGAACAGCCATGAAGGATGAGATCAAAATCGAGACGGGGCGGGAATTTGAACTGGTGGGCATACGAGCCGATATGCACATCGACAAAAACTATGCCAGCCAATCGTTTTGGAAGGATGTTGTCGTTCGATTCACCCGAAACAAGGGATCTGTTTTCGGCATGATGATGATTCTGCTGATTCTGATTTTGGCCATCGTCGGCCCCACCATGAATGGGTATACGTATGACAATGTCAATCTGGATCATCAAAATCTCGCGCCCCGCGTAAAGTGGCTCAGTCATTTTTCCATTTTCGACGGAGCGGAAAAAGGCGTTGACCGGTATGCCGCATTGGGCCTTTCGGACACCTATTACTGGTTTGGAACCGACACATTGGGGCGGGATCTTTGGACCCGCACTTGGGAAGGAACGCGGATTTCGCTGTTTATTGCGTTTGTCGCCGTTGTCATCGATATGGTGATCGGCGTCAGTTACGGTCTTGTTTCCGGTTACTTTGGCGGCGCCGTGGACAGCTTCATGCAGCGCATCGTGGAGATCCTTAACGGCATTCCCACCTTGATTACGGTGACGCTGCTCATGCTGGTGATGGAGCCGGGGCTGAAATCCATTATTCTGGCGCTGATGCTCACAGGCTGGATCGGCATGAGCCGTGTTGCAAGAGCGCAGGTGTTGAAACTCAAAGAACAGGAATATGTTTTGGCGGCGCGCACGCTGGGCATCGGGCATATTGACCTGATTGCAAAAGAGATTCTGCCAAATATATTCGGACAGTTGATTACCATGTCCATGTTCTCCATTCCCAGCGCGATTTTTTCCGAGGCCTTCCTTTCTTTTGTGGGACTGGGGGTTCCTACGCCCATGGCATCTCTTGGCTCGCTGATTAACGACGGTTATAAATCGTTTCTTACGCATCCGTATATGCTGGTGTTTCCCACGGTAGTGCTGGCGCTGCTGATGCTGAGTTTTAATCTTATGGCCGATGGACTGCGGGATGCTTTTGACCCGAAAATGCAGGAACTGTGAGGGGTGGCGGTATGAAACGGGAATTGATTTTGCGAATTCGAGACCTTTATATCAGCTTCCGCACGGCGGCCGGAACGGTGAACTCCATCCGCGGCGTCAATCTGGATCTTTACCGGGGCGAAACCATCGCCATCGTGGGAGAATCCGGATCCGGAAAGTCCGTGACCATGAAGGCCACCATGGGAATTCTCAGCAGCAATGGCAAAGTGAATGACGGCGTCATAGAGTTTTATTCCAAAGACAACGAAAATGCCGTCACGTATCGCATTCTGGAGATGTCCAAGCGCGAGATCCGCAGAGAGATCAGCGGGAAACGGATCGCCATGGTCTTTCAGGATCCCATGACCTCCTTGAATCCGACCATGTCCATTGGAACGCAGCTAATGGAGGGAATGCGTCATCACGACAAGCTCAGCCGGGCGGAAGCGTGGAAGAAAGCGGTGTCGCTTTTGAAAATGGTAGAGATTCCGGAACCGGAAAAACGAATGCGGAGTTATCCGCATCAGCTTTCCGGCGGGATGCGGCAGCGCGTCAACATCGCCATCGCTTTGTCCTGCGATCCGGAAATTTTGATTTGTGACGAGCCAACCACGGCGCTGGACGTGACGATTCAGGCAAAAATTCTGGAACTGATCCAGAACATCCAGAAGGAACGAAACCTTTCGGTCATTTATATCACCCATGATCTTGGCGTGGTATCCAAGATTGCCGATTATGTTTCGGTCATGTACGCGGGAAAAATCGTGGAGCAGGGAACGGTCAATGAAATCTTTTATGATCCGCGGCATCCCTACACTTGGGGACTTTTGTCCTCGATCCCCGACGTCACCTCTGATCAAAAACTGTTTACCATCCCGGGCAGCCCGCCGAATCTGCTGCACCCGGTAAAGGGCGATGCGTTTGCTCCGCGCAACATTTATGCCATCGGCATGGATTATCTGGAGGAGCCGCCCATGTTCAAAATCACCAAGACGCATTATGCCGCCACATGGCTGCTGGACAAACGAGCGCCAAAGGTGCATATGCCGACGTCTCTTCGCGCAAGAATTGATAAAATGCTGAGGGAGGAGGGGACTGCTTATGACGAATGACGAGCGTCTTTTGGAGGTCGAAGGATTGAAGCAACACTTTCGGGTGTCTTCCGGATTTACGGTGAAGGCCGTCAACGGCGTGAGTTTTCATATCCGAAGAGGCGAGACCTTTGGCCTTGTGGGAGAATCCGGATCCGGAAAAACCACGATTGGTCGAACGATCATCCGTCTTTATACGCCGACAGAAGGCCACGTTCGGTTTGAAGGAACCGACATTTCCGGAGCGTTGTCGCATCAGGCCCTTTCGCAGCTTCGAACAAAAATGCAAATGATCTTTCAGGATCCGATGGCGTGTCTGAATCCCAGAAAAAAAGTGATTGATATTGTCGCGCAGGGGCTGGATATCCACCGCCTCTACCGATCCCGGCAAGAGCGGCGGGAAAAGGTTTATGAAATGCTGGAAACGGTCGGCTTGTCGGAAGAGCATGCGAATCGCTATCCGCATCAGTTTTCCGGCGGTCAGCGTCAGCGCATCGGTATTGCACGCGCTCTGATTATGCAGCCGAGTTTGGTGATTGCGGATGAACCCATTACCGCGCTGGACGTATCGATTCAGGCACAGGTGGTCAATCTGCTGAAGTCGATTCAGGAAACCACCGGCATCGCGTATTTGTTTATTGCGCATGATTTGTCCATGGTTCACTATATTTCCGATCGAATCGGCGTTTTGCATCGCGGCTATTTGGTGGAAACCGGAACGTCACAAGAGATATTTTCCAACCCGATCCATCCCTATACCCGCTCGCTGCTTTCCGCCATTCCGCATCCAAACCCGATTTTGGAGAAAAAAAGAAAGTCGATCCCCTATGATCCCGCGGTGCTTGGGATCGAATATGACCGGGGAGCCCTCCGCCACCTGGAAGGGGAACACTTTGTTCTGAGCACGGAAGAAGAATTCACCGCCTGGACGTAAGCCGCTTCGGCTTGCGCCGCGGTGAGGCGGCCTTTTCCGGAAAAACGCGCCCCGTTTGCCGGCCTGTTGCATACTGTCGGCAAATGGGGCGTTCCGCTGTCGGGGGATCGTAAAAAATGCGTTCCCGCACCGCTTTTTCGCGGAAGGTTCTTGCAATCTTTCATTATTTTTTGTAAAGTATAAAAAGATGGAATTACCAGACGCGAAAGGACGGAAACAAGCGTGAAACAAGAAAAAAAGACCGAGATCAAGGCGCTGCTTGCCACCATCGTGGGGCATATTTTCTGGGGATTCAGTTTTCTTGCGTCGCGCACGGCGCTCAATACGGGACATATGTTCCTTTTGCTGAGCCATCGGTTTTTGCTGGCTTTTTTCGTGATGAATCTGTTGCTGCTGTTTCGCTTGACCGAACTGCGGCTTCGGGGGAAACGGGTCGTGTTGCTCCTTTTGCTGGCGCTGGCTGAGCCGGTGGTGTATTTTTTCGGGGAGCAGTACGGCATTTTGCATTCCAACACCATCTTTTCCGGTGTGATGATCGCCATGATCCCGCTGATCTGCACGCTGGCGGCGGCGCCCATTCTGGGAGAAAGGCCGACCTGGGGACAGCTTTTGTTCAGCCTGGTTTCTGTGGGCGGCGTTGTGGGCATCGGCCTGATGAGCAAGGGCTCCGGTGCGCTGGATTGGCTGGGCGTGGCGGCGCTGGCGGTGGCTGTGATTGCCGCTGCCGCCTATACGCTGCTCAGCCGCGGCGTTTCCGATGCGTTCACTCCCTTTGAGCGCACTTATATGATGATGGCGATGGGCGCGGTGGTTTTTACCGTGCTGGCGGCGATCTATTGCAGAGGAAATCTTGCCGCTTATTTGCAGCCGCTGAGCGATCGGCCTTATCTGCTGTCGATTCTCTTTCTGGCGTTGCTTTGCTCGGTGGGCAGTTATTTTCTTTCGGCTTATGCCCTCACCTATATGACGGTGGCGCGGGAAGTGGTGTTCAGCAATCTTACCACGGCGGTTTCGGTCTTTGCGGGAGCGGTATTTCTTCACGAACCCTTTTCTCCGTGGGGCGTGTTGTCCTGCGCCATGATTCTTCTGGGCATTTACGGCGTGCAGCGCGCCGCCCCAAAGGAAAACGAGCAGTCTCGCCGCGGCGA
>JAFZPW010000108.1 GCA_017552495.1 Clostridia bacterium
ACAGGCTGGCGTTCTAAACCGACTGAACTACCGGGCCACATTGGTGGGAACAACAGGGCTCGAACCTGTGACCCCATGCTTGTAAGGCATGTGCTCTAACCAGCTGAGCTATGCTCCCGTTTTCCCTCAGCGCAAGGGTTATTATATCAAGAACTGTATCGGTTGTCAAGAATTTTTTTCATCTTTTCGCAAAGTTTCCAATTCTTTCGGGGAAAACGTGTAAATACTGTCGCAAAACTGGCAGGTCACAGAGATCTCCTTCCCCTCTGCGATCAATTGATCCAGCTCCTTTCGGCCCAAACTCACCAGTGCAGACTCCACCTTGCGGCGGGAGCATTTGCATTCGTACATAACGGGATGCTCTTCCATCAGCCGAAGCCCCATCCCGTCCAGCAGTTCCTCCACAACCTGGCGCATCGTCATTCCTTTGGAAAGGTTGCCCGTTACGTTGCCGGACTCCGCGATGCGGTATTCCAAAAGGTCGATAAGGCCTTCGGGTGCGCCGGGCATCAACTGCAAAAGATATCCTCCAGCGCAGCGGACGCTCTGATCCTCGCCCACCAACACGCCCAGAGCGCATACTGTGGGGATCTGCTCACTGATGACATAATACGCCGCAACATCCTCGGCAATCTCGCCGCTTTGCAACTCGATCTTGCCGGTAAAGGGCTCCCGCTCGCCGATGTCTTTGATAACGGTCATCACGCCGTCGCGGCCCACGCCGCCGCCCACGTCAAGATGCCCGTCGGCCCGCAGAGGCAAAAGCGCCGCCGGATTCTGCAAATATCCCCGCACGTTCCCTTCGCTGTCGCTGACGGCAGTAATGGCGCCCAGCGGTCCGCCGCCCCGTATCTGAAGCGTGACCGAGCCGTTTTCATATTTCAGTTCGTCACCCATCATGGATACGGCCGCCAGCGCCCGGCCCAGCGCGGCCGTAGCCAAAGGCAGCGTTTTATGGATCTGACGCATCCGTTCCGTCAATTCCGTCGTCTGCACGGCGGTGATCTTTACATAACCGTCGGCCGTCATGCCGCGAAGCAAAAAATCCTTCATACGTTCCTCATTTCCGCGCCGCGAACAGCAGCCTTCCGGCCTCTTGTCTCGCGCGCTTTGCAGTAAAGCCTTCGTATACATCGCATTTGGAAAATCCCGCGTCAAGCAGCGCGTTTTTTAAGGTTTCCATGCTGTAACACCGTTGTTCATGAATCTCTGTAAAGCGACGATACTTGTCACTGCTTTTTTTAAAAATATCCACCTGATGCATCCCTCTTCCGCTGGAAGCGTCAAATCCATACTGCCAGGCGCAGAAGTAATTCTCGGTTTCCTGAATGCTGGATGTGCCGCAAAGGCGGGAAAACAGTTCCCGAGACTTCACATCAAACAGAAACAATCCGCCCGGTTCCAAAAACAGACTGACCCTGGAAAATACCCGTTTCAGTTCCCGCAGGTCGGTAAAATAATTAACGCTGTCCAAGCAACAAACCGCGCCGCGCACCGTCCCATAAAGATCCAACTCGTCGGCAGGCTGGCAGATCAAAACCGGCGGAACCGAAAGATCGGCGCACTTTTCCCGGGCGACATTGAGCATTTCCGGGGAAATATCGCAGCCAATCATCTCATACCCCTGCTGCGAAAGCAGCCTTGTCAGGCTGCCGGTGCCGCAGCAAAGTTCCAGAAGCAGCCCATCGCAAATACCGGCGCCGCAAAGCAGCGCCGTGATTCGTTTGCAGAAGTTATCATAAACCGACTGCTCAATGAGCAGATCGTAACAGGCGGCAAGATGGGAAAACTGACTCACTTCTCCGGCTCCTCATCCCCAAGCACGCGAGAATAGCCGCCGTCACCATATTGCAGCGAACGGTTGACACGGCTGATGGTGGCGGTGCTTGCCCCTGTGATCTCGACGATATCGGAATAAATATAGCCCTTCCGCAGCAGCGTGGCCACCCAGAACCGCTGCTTCATGGAAAGCAACTCATTCACCGTACAAAGATCGCTGAAAAGCGCATAGCAATCGTCCACGGTCTCCAACTTCAAAATAGCCTGAAACATATAATCCATATTTTCATCGCTCAGATTGTTTCGCATAAAACACACTCCTTTTCATTACGGCAAAATAGTTGAATGAATAAGAACGGATATCTATTTGTTATTAGTTTATCACATTACAGTCAAAGTGTAAAGGGAAAAATTTGAAATTTTCATGGGAATTCTACATCTTTGCTCAAATATACAATTCACAGTATAATAGCATATGGTGTATTCTCTTGCAGAAATGGCAAAAGCAAACGATAAAGAAACTATTCCAGCTCCGCGATTTCATGGTACAGATCGGCATATCGACCGCCGGCTGCCAAAAGTTCCTCGTGCGTGCCGCGCTCCACGATCCTCCCCTTTTCCAGCACCATGATGGCATTGGATTTCCGAACGGTAGACAGCCTGTGCGCAATGACAAAGGTGGTTCGATTCTCCATCAGCGCGTCCATACCCTCCTCGATGTGGCGCTCGGTGCGAGTGTCCACCGACGAAGTGGCCTCATCCAAAATCAGAATGGGCGCCCGGGATATGGCGGCGCGGGCGATGTTGAGCAATTGCCGCTGCCCCTGTGAAAGATTTGCCCCGTCGTTTTCCAAAACCGTATCGTATCCATTTTCCAATTGAAGAATAAACGGATGAGCCGAAGCTGCCTTTGCAGCTTCCTCCACCTCCGCATCCGTGGCATCCAGACGGCCGTAACGTATATTTTCCCGCACTGTCCCGGTAAACAGATGGGTATCCTGCAGCACCATGGCGATGTTTTTGCGTAAAAACTTCCGTTCGATGCGCTCAATAGGCACCCCGTCGATGGTGATGCTTCCCTCTTCCAGATCGTAAAAACGGGACAGGAGATTGGTCACAGTGGTCTTTCCCGCTCCGGTGGAGCCCACAAAGGCGATCTTTTGCCCGGGCTTGGCATACAAGCTAATATCATGAAGCACCGGCACGCCCGGCTCATAGCCGAAGCTGACGTGTTCCAGCACCACATGCCCCTCGAGTTTTTCCAACGGCGCCGGATCGATATCGGGCGTTTCAGGCTGAGCGTCCAACACCTCAAACACCCGCTCGGCTCCCGCAAGGGCGGCAAAGACGGTGTTCATCTGCATGGAAACCTCGTTAATGGGACGGCTGAAATGCTGGGTATAATTGAGAGAAATGGCCAGTCCGCCGATATCAAATCCCCGCGCCACCACCATAATCGCGCCGACACAGGCGGTGAGCGCATAAGTCATGGTACTGAGCTGATGGGTCACGGGGCCCATAATGCCCGCCCGGAACTGGGCCTTGATCTGGGCTTCGCAAAGCTGCCGGTTCAGATATGCAAACTCGTCCTCTGCAATCTGCTCATGGTTAAAAACCTTGACCACCTTTTGCCCTGAAATGGTTTCCTCGGCAAAGCCGTTGAGCATACCAAGACTTTTTTGCTGTTGCACATAAGCGCCCCGGCTTTTATGAATGATGATCTTGCTCACCCAAGTCAAAAGCGGCGTCATCAGAATGGTGATCCCGCCCAGAATGATATTGGTATACAGCATGAGCACCAGCGTTCCCGCGATGGTGACGCCGCCGGATATAATCTGAATGAGCGTGGTGTTGAGCATCTCGCCCACTGTATCCACGTCGTTGGTAAAGCGGCTCATCACATCTCCGGCGGGATGGGTATCGAAATAGCGGATGGGCAGCGTTTGCAGCTTGTTGTAAAGTTCCGACCGCATCCGTTGCAGCGACCGCTGCGACACCCGCAGCATCAGCCGCTGCTGGAGCCATTGCGTGCTGACGGACAGGCCGTAGCACACCGCCATCAATGACAGGCCGCTTGCCAACGCGGCCAGACGGGGCGCCAGATCGGCCTCTGCCGGATCGTAATAGAGATAAGCGTTCATGATGGGCCGCAGCATATACGATGCGGCCAGCGAGGTCAGCGTGTAAATCATAGCGCAAATCACGGCGACGCCCAAAGCTGCGCGCTCATGGGACAGATACCGAAGCAAACGAATCACCGTTTTTTTGAGATTCTTCGGCTTTCCCTGCGCCGTCATGCCGCCGCGTCCCGGGCCGCGGCCCATGTTCATCTCCTTCTTTTCCGCTGATGCAGCGTGCCTTCCGCCATATTTTCGCTTTAAGCGCTCATACCGGATATCGGCCATTTTACATCGCCTCCTTCCGGTCGTTCTGCGACCAATAGATCTCTCGATATGCCTGACAATCGCGCATCAGCGTGTCATGATCGCCGCAGCCCACGATCCTGCCGCCGTCGATCACCACAATCTTATCCGCGTCGATCACCGAATTGATCCGCTGGGCAATAATCAGTTTGGTTACGCCGGGCAGTTTTTCCCGGAAGGCTCTGCGGATCGAAGCGTCGGTGGCGGTATCCACTGCCGAGGTGGAATCATCGAGGATCAGAATTTTAGGATGTTTCAGCAGGGCGCGCGCGATGCAAAGCCGCTGCTTTTGCCCGCCGGACAGATTGACACCGCCCTGCCCCAGTTCGGTTTCATAGCCGTCTGGAAAGGCGCGCACAAAATCGTCGGCCTGCGCAACGGTGGCCGCCTCCCGCAGCGCATCGTCGGTGGCGTCATCTCTGCCCCAGCGCAGATTTTCCGCGATGGTGCCGGAAAACAGGGTGTTTTTCTGTAAAACCACGGAAACGCTGTCCCGCAAATGCCGCAGAGAAAGTTCCCGCACGTCTACGCCATCTACCAGAACAGCGCCCTCATCGACGTCGTAAAGCCGCGGGATCATGGAAATCAACGTGGTCTTACCCGAGCCGGTGGAGCCAATGATGCCTACCAATTCTCCCGAGGCGATCTCCAAATTTACGCCGTCCAGCACCTTTTCCCGGCTGTTCTTAAAGTAGCGGAAGGATACGTTGCGGAAGGAAATGCTGCCGGAGGCGATGGTGTGCCCGGTCTGCGAGGCGGCACTGTCGTTCAGATCAACCGCGGCGTTAAGCACCTCTGATATACGGCGGTCGGAAGCGGCGGCGCGGGCGCCCTGCAAGATGATATTCGCCAAAAAATTCAGCGCCATGAGAATCTGTGAAAGATAGGTAATAAAGGCGGTGAGCGTTCCCAGCTCCATGCCGCCCACCATGATCTGCCTGCCTGCAAGCCAAACCACCGCCAGCGTGGTCACGTTGATCGCCACAGCCGATGCCGGCTGCATCAAAAGCATCATTTTCAAGGCGGCGGTGCTCTTTTCCACCAGCGCTTCGTTCAGACGGGCAAACTTCTCTTTTTCATGCTCCTCCCGCACGAAGGACTTGATAACCCGCTGGTTGGTAATGGTTTCCCGAATGCCGATATTGAGCAGATCGAGCTGTTTTTGCATCTTGCCGTAGCGCGGCGACGCCACGGCGATGATGCCGGCGATTACGGCGGCAAGGACTGGGATCACGATCAAAATCACCCTTGCCAGCGCGGGATTGAGCCGAAAGGAAAAAATCAGCGCGCCGATGAGCATCACGGGACTGCGGAACATTCCCCGCAGAAGGGTCTGGGTAAA
>JAFZPW010000109.1 GCA_017552495.1 Clostridia bacterium
CACCGCCAAAATCTGGATGGAAAGCAAAGCGGCATTGACTGCTCCGTCGATGGCTACCGTGGCCACGGGTATGCCGGAGGGCATCTGCACGGTAGACAGGAGGGCGTCAATGCCGTCGAGTGTGCTGGATTTTACGGGGATCCCGATGACGGGAAGGGTGGTTCCGGCGGCCATGGCGCCGGCCAGATGGGCCGCCTTTCCGGCGGCGGCGATGATGGCGCCGAAGCCTTGGACGCGGGCGTTTTGGGCAAAGGCCGCGGCCTGCGCGGGGGTGCGGTGGGCCGAGAGGACTCGCACCTCGAAGGGAACGCCGTATTCCCGCAGGGTGCGGATGGCGCCTTCCACCACCGGGAGGTCGCTGTCGCTGCCCATGACGATGCCGATCTTTTTCATGTTTTGCCTCCTGTCTCGCTTGCGCGATACAAAAAATAGAAAGACAGTCCTGCTCAGATGACTATAAGAAACAGGGCTGCCAAGACAGACGGCGACGAAAGCGGGGCGCGGCCCGGGAGACTGTGCACGAGTCCATCGCCGATTCTCATTGATTATACTATATCACGAGCGGCGGGAAAAAACAACCCGCCATGTTTCACAAAAGAACAAGGCAAGAGGCGGGAAAACGCCCTGCTTTTTTGTGAAATCGACGAAGAAGGCGGTATTTTGTCGCTCAAAGCAGGCTTCCCTCGCCGCTCTGCTCCAAAAGCGTCAAAGAAACGCACAGCCGGGCCTGCAGGTCAAAATCTGCCGGATCGCCCCAAAGCTGCCGCGCCTTGCGAATTCGGTAGCGGACGGTGTTGGGATGCTGGTAAAGCGCCTGCGCCGCCCGGGCAAAATCACCCTCGCTTCGGACATAGGCCGTCAGCGTGTCCCACAGGGCGCTGGAATTGCGGCGGTCGTAGGCCTGCAAAAGCTCGGCCTGATGCCGGGCGGCGGACATGGCTGTCCGGCTGCGGAGCAGGGGAAGAAGATACTGCATGGATCCCAGTTCGCTCCAGCGGAGCGCATCCTTGCCCCACAGGGCGGCGGTGCGGGCGGCAAAGAGGCTCTGCTCCACGCACAGATCCAGCCCCTGCTGGGTGGCGGCGGGCAGACTGAGCCCCACGCGGCATACCCGGGGCGTCATGCGAAGAGCCTCCAGGCGGGCGCGCAGGGCCAGCCCGGCGGCGGCCTCCTCCGGAAGATTCTGACAGGAGAGCAGCAGCAGCACGCCGCCCCGGTATAAAAAGAGGCTGTAGTGCTGGCCCCGTTCGTCCATGGGGATGAAGCGGGTGCTGTCCCGCGAGGGCAGGGGATGATGTTCAAAGCCTGGGAGCAGGCGGGCATAGGCGGCGGCGCAAAACGGCCGCAGTCCCTCGTCCAACTGATGGGAGATCCGGGCGACGGCCGAGCCGTCCCCGGGGGAGGAAAGGAGCTCGTCCAGCAGGCGGCCGTAAATCACCTGCTGATCCCGCTCTTTTTTCAGCTCACTGACGGCGATGATGATATCCTCCATGTAAGTGGTGTGAAAGGTAAAGATGGGGATGTTGGCGGCTTCGGCCAGACGGCGGAGCTGGTCGGATATGGTGAAATAATAGACTGTCTTGATGGCGAAGCCGGAGATCCCCTTTACCGCCAGCGCACGAAATGCCTCTAAAATCAACGATTCGTCGTTTTTGGCGAAGTAGAGCGAGGACAGGATAAAATCCCCTCGCTGAAAGGCGGAGTAGTCCCGGGCGTCGGTTTCGTAATCCAGCATGGTGACGTTGGTGATCTCGTTCTCCAGACCACCCGCGCCGGCCTGCAACTCAAATTCCTGAAAGGGCGCCAGACGAAGAGCCTCACGGACGCGGATCATGGCGGCGGCCTCCTTTTTTCCATTTTTTATTATTAGGATATCATAAGAAAAAACCGGTCGCAAGAGTTGGATTTGTAAAATTTACAAACAGGAAAAATAATTTTGTAATTTTTACAAAAAGGAGGTGTTGCCGAGATTTTTTTCCTGTGATATGATAAAAGTGCCTGTAAACAAGGCGGTTTTTCCAAAGAAATTTGGTTATATTTCATGCACTGCATGGTTTAAGGAGGAAGTTATGGAAAACGTAAAAGTCATCATCTGGGGTCTGGGCGCCATGGGCGGCGGCATCGCCGATATGCTGCTGAAGAAAAAGGGCGTTGACATCGTCGGCGTGGCCGGCCGCGGCGCCAAGATCGGCAAGAGCATGTACGATTACATCAAGACGCCTCGGGGCAATCGTCCCGACGTGCGCATCAGCGCGCCCGAGGACATCATCAAGCCCGGCGCAGCCGACATCGTCATGCTGTGCACCGATTCCTTTACCAAGGAAGCCTTCCCCCGCATGAAGTTCATTTTGGAGCAGGGCATCAACTGCATCACCTCTGCCGAGGAGATGGCTTATCCCCAGGCACAGAATCCCGAATTGGCCGAGGAGCTGGACAAGATCGCCAAGGCAAACGGCGTCTCTCTGCTGGGTACCGGCATCAATCCCGGTCTGATTATGGATTTGCTGGTTTTGATCTGGACCGGTTGTATGGAGGATGTGGAGCACATCGTTTCCCGCCGGGTCAACAGCCTGTCGCCCTTCGGCCCCGCCGTCATGAGCGAGCAGGGCATCGGCATCACCAAGGAAGAGTTTTATCTCCGCAAGGAAGGCAAGGGCTCCGGCCATCTGTCCGGCCACGTTGGCTTTGCCGAGAGCGTAGGCATGATCTGTGACGGCATCGGCTGGAAGATCGACCAGTTCAAGCAGGACATGGAGCCCATCGTTACCGATGTGGATCGCAAGAGCCCCTACGGCTTTGCCACCGCGGGCGACGTGGCCGGCGTTGCCATGAAGGCATGGGGCTACCGTGACGGCGAGTGCGTCATCGAGATGGATCATCCTCAGCAGATCGAGCCCGAGCAGGTGGGCGTCCAGACCGGCGACTACGTCATCATCAAGGGTACTCCCAACGTCAATATGGTCAATTCTCCCGAGATCGACGGCGGCATCGGCACCATCGCCATGTGCGCCAACATGATCCCGCAGGTCATCAACGCCGCGCCCGGTCTGCACACCATGCTGACCCTGCCCGTGCCCCGCGCCATCATGGGCGATATGCGTGACCGCATTGATCCCGAAAAGAAGATCGTCAAA
>JAFZPW010000110.1 GCA_017552495.1 Clostridia bacterium
ATCAGAAAATCCCGCCGGTCTCCAGCGCTTTTGTGCGCCTGATAGGTGCGCTCCACCGCCGCGGGATCATAGCGATAGGGGGAAAAGCGACTCATGTCGGCAAACAGATCGGGGTCGGCCTCAAACGCCTGAAAATACTCCAAAAGGCGGGGCAGCGTGGCCTCCGCCAATGTGATCGCGTTGTTCATAGATTCTCCTTCTTCCGGCGAAAACAGGCTCCCCGCGGGAGCCTGTGCGTCAAATTTCTCTTCTTCCTTCCAAGGCGCGGGTCAGCGTGACCTCATCGGAAAATTCCAGATGTCCGCCCACCGGCACGCCGTAGGCCAGCCGGGTCACCTTCACGCCGAAGGGCTTGAGCAGCCGGGTGAGATAGAGCGCCGTGGTCTCGCCCTCGGTGTCGGGATTGGTGGCCATGATGACCTCGCGGATGTCGTCGTCTGTGACCCGCTGAAGCAGCTCCTTGATGCGAAGCTGTTCGGGCCCCACATCGTTCAGGGGCGAGATCACCCCGTGAAGCACATGATAGAGCCCGTGATACTCCCGCGTCCGCTCGATGGCGATGAGATCCTTGGGGTCGGTGACTACACAGATGGTGGAGGCGTCCCGCCGGGCGTCGGCGCAGATGGGACAGACCTCACCTTCGGTGAGATTCTGGCAGACGCGGCAGGTATGGATCGAGCCCCGGGCGTCCAAAATCGCCCGTGCAAACTCCTCCGCGCCCCCCTCCGGCAGACCGAGCACATGGAAAGCCAGCCGCTGGGCGCTCTTGTGGCCGATGCCCGGCAGACGCTGAAACTGCTCGATGAGCTTTTCCAGTGGCGCGGCGTAATACTGCATAGGATCCTCTCCTTCCCGCGGGCGGGCAAAACTCAGAAGCCCAGATTCATGCCGCCGGTGAGTTTCTGCATTTCCCGGCCGGTGGCTTCCTCACACTGGCGCAGCGCGTCGTTGACGGCGGTCATCACCAGATCGGTAAGCATCTCCACATCGTCGGGATCCACAGCCTCCGGCTTGATGACCAGAGCGGTGATCTGCTTGTTTACCACGGTGGCCGTCACCGCGCCGCCGCCGGCCGAGGCGGTATATTCCAGTTTCTCCAGTTCCTCCTGCTTTTTGAGCATCTCGGCCTGGAGCTTCTGGGCCTGCTTCATCATGGCCTGCATATTCATGCCGCCGGGGATCATTTTTCCGGGTTTCATCGCAATTTCTCCTTTATCAAACATCAAAAATATCGAGCGGTTATTCCTTTACTTCCACGCCCAGCTTCCGGGCGTTTTCCAGGATCTTTTGCAGCGGGTCGTCGATCGCGCGCGGCGGCTCGTTTTTCGGCTCTGGAGCCGGGACCGTGCGGAGCGGCGCGGAAGCGTCGTCCAACGCCCGAATGCGAATATCGCCGCAGCCGCACTGCCGCGCCGCCTCCAGCAAAACAGCCTCCACGGCGGGCTTCTGAATAAAAAGCAGGCTGATCTTCTGGCAGGCGATCTCCAGCACGTCGCCGTCCTTCCGCATCTCCGACAGGTTGAGATAAGTGCGGACGCCGGAATTGACCCGGGACGACACCACCGCCATCACCTGCGAGCGGAGATTCGCGTCGCCGCCGGAAACGGGAGCCGCCGTGCGGCGGGGCTTTTTCTCCGGCGGAGCAGCCGCCGCGACGGGCGCGGGAGCCTTTTGCTCCGGTGCGGGGCGCTCGTCTTTTGGAGCGGAAGCGGGACGGCTCACGCTCGCTCCCGCGGGAAGCGGCTGGCCGGAGCGGTGCCGCAGGCACATCTTCAGCAGGCACATTTCTCCGTCGGTGCGCTTGATGGCCACCCGGGTCAGGCGGGTCAAAAGATCGCTGACACATTCGGTAAAATATTCCAGCAAGGCGGCGTCGGCCTCCTGGGCCAACTGCCGCAAAAGCGGCCCGTTTGCCGCCGAAGACGACATGAGATATTCCTCCCGCCCCGTGGCCCGCAGCAGGTAAAGATCCCGCAAAAGGCTCAAAAGCTGGTCAAAAAGCGAAACAATATCCCTCCCCTCCAGATAACAGCCGGTAAACAATTCCAGCGCGCGGGCGCCGTCGCCCGCGCAAACGGCGCGATAGATCTCCAGCACGGTCTCCGCCGAGGGGACGCCCAGCGCCGCGGTGACCCGTTCCAGATCAATCTTCCCGTCGGCGGATGCGCTGCGATCCAGCAGAGAAATCGCGTCGCGCATACTGCCGTCGCCCAGGCGGGCCAGCAGGGACGCCGCCTGTTGGGTAAGCGCAAAGCCCTCTTCCCGGGCGATTTGAAACAGCCTTGCCGCCAGAATTTCCGGCGGAATGCGGCGGAAATCATACCGCTGGCAACGGGACAGAATGGTGGCAGGCACCTTGTGAATCTCGGTGGTGGCCAGGATGAACAGCACATGCTCCGGCGGCTCCTCCAGCGTTTTGAGCAGCGCGTTAAAGGCGCCGGGCGAGAGCATATGCACCTCGTCAATGATATAGACCCGCTTTTTCAGCGCGGCGGGCGAAAAGGCCGCCTCGTCGCGGATCTCGCGAATGTTGTCCACGCCGTTGTTGGAGGCGGCGTCGATCTCGCTCACATCCAGCGCCGCGTCCTCCAGAATCGAACGGCAGGCCGCGCAGGTATTGCAGGGATTTCCGTTTTCCGGATGCTCGCAGCACACCGCCCGGGCCAAAATCTTGGCACAGGTGGTCTTGCCCGTTCCCCGGGTGCCGGTGAACAGATAGGCGTGACTGGTGCGGCCGTTCTGCACCTGATTGCGCAGGGCGGTAACGATATGATCCTGTCCGAACACATCGTCGAACACCAGCGGCCGCCATTTGCGGTAAAGCGCCAGATGCTCTGCCACGGCGCTCCCTCCCTTCTTACAAAAAGCTGCATATAAAACAGGCGGCCTGCCCCTTCACGCAAATGCTTTTCTCCATAATCAGCCCCAAGGCGGACGCAAGCCGGTTGGCCGCGGCACACGCGACATGCCGCTTAATGCTGCTCGGTTCCCCGCCTGACATGGTTCACAGCCACGCGCTGCGCGGGACCGGCAAGGTACCGGCCTTGGAGCTGATTACAGAGAAAAACGTCCGCTGCGCGCCGTGGGATCGGCCGCCGTTGTCCTGACGTTCTCAACAATTTTTATTATATACGATTTTTTCCCGGTTTTCAATCCATCAAATCAATATTTTTCACATCGGCGATCAACATATGCCCCGGCGCGTGGGTAATGGCAAAGGGCGGGCAAACGTTCATCACCACCGACTGGGGCGTAACGCCGCATGGCCAGAACACCGGGATCTCGCCCTCCCGCACCGTTACCGCTTCGCCGAAATCGGGACGGGACAGGTCGCGGATGCCGATGGCACGGGGATCGCCCATCTGGATGGGCGCGCCGTGAACCCGGGGCATCCGGGCGGTGATTTCTCGTGCCTTTTCCGCCATGTCCGGCGTCATGGGCCGCATACTCACCACCATTTTCCCGGAAAAGGCCCCATAGGGGACACAGTCGATATTGGTGCGGTACATGGGGACATTTTTCCCCTCTTCGATGTGGCGGACGGGCACGCCCGCCCGCAAAAGCGCGTCTTCAAAGGAAAAACTGCACCCGATCAAAAAGGCCGTCAGATCGTCGTTCCACCATTCCTCCACGTCCAGCGGCTCGTCTGTCAGCACGCCGTCACGCCACACCCGGTACCTGGGAAAATCCCGGGCAAGATCCACGTCGGAGGCGATGGTCTTCAGCCGGCGGCTGCCTGCTTCGCCCTCCTCCAAAACGGGGCAGGAAAAGGGGTTGCGCCGGGCAAACTCCCGAAAATCAGCCGCCAGCGCCGAGGGCAGGACCAGGAGATTGCATTGCGCATATCCGGCGCACATCCCCGCCGTAGGGCGCACCAGCGCGTCCCGCCGGAAGATGCGGCGGGCGGTTTTGGGCTCCATGGCGGAAAAATCCGGAAGCGCCAGCGCCTGGCGCAGCGCCCGCAGGACGGCGAAATTCTCTTCCTGGCTGAGATGATCCACCGTCAGCTCAGCCGCGCCCGTGATGCCGTCGACGCAGCCCTGCGCCACGATGGTGCGCAGAATTTTTTCCTCCTGCTTTTCCGTTGAGAGCAGATCCCGTCCGGTGATGGCGCTCAAAACGGCGCAGATCCCCCAACCCCACCAGTTGGAAACGCCGGCCGTCAGCGTAAAATCCGCCGCCGCCTCGGCGCAGATCTCCCTGCCGTTATCCACCCGGCTCTCCACGATGCTCCGCAGCGCGCCCATACCCAGCTCGTTGCCGCCGTCGCCAATGCCCACGGTGGTCACCCCCTGAGCGTAAAGCAGCAGATCGGTGTCGGACAAAAGCTCATCGATGATCTCGCCCCGGGCGTTGTGATAATGCCCGTCGGCCCCCTTGCCGGGGCGTTCGATGGCGATGATATGGGTGGGCCGGTGATGCTTGAAAAGCTGATAACAATAGGCTGCCGCCCCCCGCTTGGGAACGCAGTAAACGTCGGCGCCGGGCGCGGCGATCTCGCAGGCCGCCAAAATCGCGGCGCAGGAGGCCTCGTCGGTGACAATGGCCGCTTTTTTCCCGATGGCCGCCAGACCGCGGGCGATGTTCACCGCGCCCACGGGGCCGTCGGTCTCTCCCGTTCCGCCCGCCCGCTGCACCGGAAAGCCGGAGAGGATAAACACCTCGCCCGCCCCTAAAAGGCTGCGGCCCAGCTCCTCCAGATCGGGCCGGGGCAAGTCGCGGGTCAGGCCCCGGCGGCCGGGATCGGCCTCCAGCACCCGCCAGATCCGCTGATATACCGTTTCCATCGTTTTGCCCTCCGTCACCGTTTTGCACCAGTATAACACAAACTTCCGAAAAAAGGAAGCCGCAATTTTCCCCGTTTGCGGGAGATTTTGCCCGCTTTCCCTTGACATCCGGCAGAAGATATTGTAAAGTAAATACGTTGCCGTTTCCCGGCAGCGCGAAGCGGGCTCCGGCCTTTCTCACCGAATACGGAGGGCTACGCAAGCGGTCGAAAAGGCAGCACTCGAAATGCACGCTGCGTCTGACCGTTTTCTCCGCTGAAAATCCTTGATTTATAAGGGTTTTCGCCGGTTCTAATTTCAAAATTTCATATCGTTCTTGCCTGTTTTTCTTGCATTTTCTCAGCGCACGGAAGACAGTTGAGATATACGGAGAGTTGTCCGAGTGGTCGAAGGTGCAGCACTCGAAATGCGCGTTGGCTCTGGCCGTTTTCTCCGCTGAAAATCCTTGATTTATAAGGGTTTTCGCCGGATCGAATTTCAAAATTTCATATCGTTCTTGCCTGTTTTTCTTGCATTTTCTCTGCGCACGGAAAACAGTTGAGATACACGGAGAGTTGTCCGAGTGGTCGAAGGTGCGGCACTCGAAATGCCGTAGACCGAAAGGTCTCTAGGGTTCGAATCCCTAACTCTCCGCCAAAAAACCCAGTCATATTAAGGCTTTGCGCCCATATGACTGGGCTTTCTTTTTGCTGATCTGCCATAGCTGCACATGATTTTCGGCAAAAATCATGTCTGCCATCCGACGGTCTCTGTTTCCGGCAAGGTCAGAACATTGTCCATAACGTTTGCGGACGTAAGCTTGGACTTATAATCCAAGTGGCTGTAGATGTTCGCCGTGGTGCTGATGTCGCTGTGACCCAGCCATTCCTGAATCTGCTTCATGGGCACGTCGTTGGCCAGCAGCAGCGAGGCGCAGCTGTGCCGGAGATCGTGAAAACGGATATGCCGCAGGCCTTTCATCTCCAGCAGCTTACTGAAATTGCTGCTGAGATTCCGGGGATTGAAAATGTTCCCCATCGCATCCACGAACACATAACCGTCGTATTCCCGGTTGTAGCAGTTGCCGCAGATCCGCTTGTTTTCCTTCTGCTGCTCCTTCAAGGCCAGCAGCTTTTCCCGGATGTTGGCAACCAGAGGAAGAGAGCGCAGGCTGGATTTGGTTTTGGCGCGATCCGCGCAGACGATCTCACACTTGCCGTCTATCTTGGCATTTGTTACGATATGCCTGATGGTGATGGTGCCTCGCTCAAAGTCGATGGCGTCCCACCGC
>JAFZPW010000111.1 GCA_017552495.1 Clostridia bacterium
GGCAAAGAAAAGTCAAAAATCTGAAGATTTTCAAAATCTTCTTTTCTTTTTCCTTTCTCGCTATCTTTGCGGGCAAGGCGGTTGTAAATCCGCCTTTGCTGTGATAAAATACAAGAAACCCCACAGGAAAGGACGATTTCATGGAGATCGAGATCAAACTGCGGGCCGATACCCGACTGGCTGCCGAGGCGGCCTTTTTTGACGAAGAAACTCTGCCCTCGCAGGATGAGGCGCAACATATCATCATGAACACCGCCTATTACGACGACCCCGCGGGCGGCTTTGCCGCCCGCCGCCAGACCCTGCGGCTCCGCCGGGAAAACGGGCGCGGCGGCGTCACCTTCAAAACCGCGCCCGCGGGCCTGCGCCGGCTGGAACTGGAAACGGACGCCGAAAGCATCGAAGCGGGCGCCGCCGCGCTTCTCGCCATGGACGCGCTCCCCGAAAGCGCCCGCGCAAGCCTTGCACGCGGGGTTTTTGTCCCCGTGTGCGGCGCGGCCTTTTCCCGGGACACGCGCCGCTGCCGCTTTGAAGACGCGGAGATCGACCTGTGTCTCGACCGGGGCATTTTGTTCCGCGGCGATGCGAAGGCGCCCCTGCTTGAGTTGGAGCTGGAGCTGATCCGCGGAAGCGAAGAAGCCCTCTCGCACGCGGCGGAAGCGCTGATGGCCCGCTGGCCCCTTACGCCGCTTTCTCTTTCCAAGCAACAGCGGGCCATGGAACTGAAGGGTGGGACGGGCCGATGAAGCCGCGCGCGTTGTTTGCCCGCAGCGAGGGCAGCGCCGCCCGGGGTTACCGCCGCTACCGGGGCGCAAAAAAGCCCCTTTCCTGGTATGGCTGGCTGCTGCTGAGCGCGCTTTTGTCGGCACTTTCGGCGTTTTTCTGGTTTGGAAGCCGCCGCTTTGCCCCGCTGGGCGCGCTGCTGCGGCGTGGGGCGCTTGCCGTTTCGGCCTTTCTCTCTCGCCTCACCGGGCTGATCCCCATTCCCCTCAGCGAATGGCTGCTGGCCGGACTGATCTTCGGCGTTTTGATCTGGCTGACCGTCACGCTGCTGCGGCGAAGGTGGGCCGCATTCGGACGGGGATTCTGCTTTCTGGTTTTTCTGGGATCGCTGATTTTATTTCTGTTTGTTTCGCTCTTTCTGGTGCAGCACACCGCCCCGCCGCTGGCGCAGCGGCTGGGTCTTACCGTAGAACGGCACACCGCCGATCAGTTGGCGGACTATGTGGCCTTTACCGTGGAACAGGTCAACGCCCTGGCGGACAAAGCGCCCCGCAGCGCGGCGGGCGACTGCGATTTCGGCCCGTTCCGGGTGATTTCCGGGCTGGTGCAGGCGGAATACGACCGTTTGGCGTCCGAAAACGCCGTATTCGCCGTCCCCCGGCCGGGCGCGGGCAAGCGCAGCCTGCTGGGCGGACGGATCATGTCGCGGATCGACCTTGCAGGCTACTATTTTCCCTATACCGGCGAGCAGATCATCTCCACCGATGTGGTAACCAGCCACATTCCCTTTGACGTGGCCCACGAGGGCGCCCACGCCCGGGGTATCGGTCCCGAGGCCGAATGCAACTTTGCCGCCTGGCTGGTGCTCCGGGAGAGCGGCGACATCCGTCTGCGGTATTCCGCCTGGCTCAACGCCTATATTTACGCCAACAACGCCCTTTTTGCCGCCGACCGGGAGCGGGCGTCGGCCTTTGCCTCCGCGCTTTGCCCTGAGGCGCGGCACGATCTCATCGTGCTCAACGAGAGCCTGCGCCGCTTTGAGGGCAAACTCAACGATCTTGGCTCGGCGGTGAACGACGCCTATATCAAGGCCACCGGCCAGCCCGACGGCGTGCGCAGCTACGGCAAGGTGGTGGATCTGCTGCTGGCATGGCATGACAGGGAGACGGCGCGATGAGCGGAAAAGAGACCCCCATTCTCCCCTTTGCCTGGGAACTGGTACGCTCCCGCCGCAAAACGCTGTGCATTGAGATCACCCGGGACGCCCGCGTTCTGGTGCGGGCCCCTCTGCGGCAGAGCGAACGCGCGATCCTGCTCTTTCTGCGGCAGCGGCAGGACTGGGTGCTCGACCACCTCGCTCGCAGGCGGGCGGCTCTTGCCGCCCGTCCCGAACCCACGGCAGAGGAAGAGGCCGTTCTCCGGGCGCAGGCAAAAGCCCAGCTCCCACCGCTGGCGGCCCGCTGGGCCGAAAAAATGGGCGTTTCTTACACGGGGATCGCCATCACCGGCGCCCGCGCCCGCTTTGGCAGTTGCAGCCCTAAAAACAGCCTGTGCTTCTCCTTCCGTCTGATGCGGTATCCCCAAAGGGCCGTGGAATATGTGGTGGTACACGAACTGGCTCACATTCTGATCAAGAATCATTCTCCCGCCTTTTACGCGCTGGTGGAACGCTTTCTGCCCGACTGGCGGGAGCGGCAAGCCCTTTTGCGGGACTGAGCCGGGATTTTTTCGTTTCATCTTGCAATTTTGCCTGACGTAAGGTATTATTTTGATATCCGATCCACCGTTTGGAGGGAATCCTGTTATGACGATTGATCAAATCGAATGCTTCGTGGCCGTGGCCTCCTCCGGCTCCATCAGCCAGGCGGCGGCGCGCCTGTTTCGCACGCAGCCCAACCTTTCCTATGTGCTCAAGCAGTTGGAAACCGAACTGGGCTACCCGCTTTTATCCCGCACCAATCAGGGCGTTACGCTGACCACCGGCGGGCGGGAATTTCTTTCGTACGCCCAAAACGCGCTGCGCGCCTTTCAGCAGCTTCGCAATTTTTCCGTGGTCCGCACGGCGGAAAACGACTCGACCCTGCGGGTGGCGGCCATGCCCTTCTGCGGCGTATCGGAAACCGTAAAAACCCTTTTGGCCGAGCTGGATCCCCTGCCCACGCAGATTTTGCTCAATCCCTGTATGCGCGACGGCATGATCGCCGGACTGAACAGCCGGCAATACGACGTGGGCTACGCTTACGCCTATTCCGGCGCGGCTCAATCCTTTATGCTCCAATTGGACATCAACGGTCTGGAGGCGCAGACGCTGTGCAAATGCCGCCCCTGCGCCCTTATCGGCCCGGGAAGCCCCTGGTTTGCTTCGCCGCCCCGGCAGCTTACCGCGCAGCAACTCAACAGCGTGCGCCGCGTTTTCTTCA
>JAFZPW010000112.1 GCA_017552495.1 Clostridia bacterium
CCGCCGCGGCCCATGTGCCTGTTTTGCGCACGTCGACGCCGGAGAGCGGCGTCTGGCCGGGAGCGTATGACCTTGCAGAAGAGGAACAGACGAAATCCACCGGGGCCGGGTCGGCAGAGGCAACGGAGGACACAGCGGCGGAGGACACGGAATGATCTGCGCGCCCTGCTGAGCGGCTTCGGCCGCTCTTTTTTTTCGAAAAGCGCAGAAAATTAACAACTACCGATTGCGTTTCGTGTCGCCTTGTGCTACAATATAATGTGAATTTTTAGAGATATCGGGAGGCAATATGGACGATCGGAACAGAGTGATCTCACAGGAAGCGCTTCGTATCCAGCAGGATTATGCCCAGCAGGTGCGGCAGCTCTATCATACCCGCCTGCCCCGGCAGCCGCTGGCCTGCGCCGTCACCTTCGGATGCCAGCAGAACGAGGCCGACAGCGAACTGATTCGCGGCATGCTGGCCGACATGGGCTTCGGCATGACCGACGACGAGGAAAAGGCCGATCTTTTGATTTTCAATACCTGCGCCATCCGGGAGCACGCCGAGATGCGGGTTTTCGGCAACGTGGGCCAGACCTCCCATTACAAAAAAGCGAACCCCAACGTAATCATCTGCGTCTGCGGCTGTATGCCCCAGCAGCCCCGGGTGGCCGAGACGATCAAAACCAGTTATCCCTATGTGGATATTGTGTTCGGCACTCACGCGCTCTATCGCTTTCCCCAGCTTCTTTATCGCCGCCTGACGGAGAAAAAGCGGATCTTCGACATCTCCGGCGACGAGCGGGGCGTTATTTTGGAAGGCGTCCGTTCCGTGCGGAAGGAGGGGCCTGCCGCGTGGCTTTCCATCATGTACGGGTGCAATAACTTCTGCACCTACTGCATCGTCCCCTATGTCCGCGGGCGGGAGCGTTCCCGCGCGCCCGAGGCGGTTTTGTCGGAACTGCAAAGCCTGGCGGCCCGGGGTTATCGGGACATCACCCTTTTGGGACAGAACGTCAATTCCTACGGGCTCGATCAGCAGGGCTATCCCGATTTTGCGGAGCTCTTGGAGCGATGCAACGCTGTGGAGGGAGATTTCCGCATCCGCTTTATGACTTCGCATCCCAAGGACGCCTCGGAAAAACTCTTCGACACCATGGCAAGATGCGAAAAGGTCTGCCACAGCATCCATCTGCCTGTTCAGAGCGGCAGCGACCGGGTGCTGAAGGCCATGAACCGCCGCTATGATACAAAGCGCTATCTGGAGCTGGTAGACTATGCCCGAAGGGTCATGCCCGATCTTGCCATAACCTCCGACATTATCGTGGGCTTCCCCGGCGAGACCGAGGCGGAATTTGAAGAAACGCTGGCGCTTTTGGAACGGGTGCGGTTCGATTCGCTCTTTACGTTCATCTATTCCCGCCGCCCCGGTACCCGGGCGGCGGAGATGCCAGACCCCGTGAGCCGGGAGGAGAAGCAGAAATGGTTCGACCGGCTGCTGGAGGTGCAGAACCGCATCTCCCGCGAAATCAACGCCGGATATGTGGGGAAAACCGAGACCGTTTTGATCGACGGGGTCAGCGACGACCCGCATTACGATCTCACTGCCCGCACCGCCGGCTTCAAGCTGGTGCATCTGCGGGGCGACCGGGGGCTCATCGGGCAATACGCTGAGGCGGAGATTGACCGCAGTTCTACCTGGGCGCTGTTTGGAAAGGTGAAGTAACCGATGACGAAGGACAAGCAAAAGGGAAAAGACGCTTCCGGCTTTACGCCGATGATGCAGCAGTATCTCGAAATCAAGCGGGACAATCAGGACTGTATTCTGATGTACCGGCTGGGCGATTTTTACGAGATGTTTTTCGACGACGCAAAGACGGCGTCGAAGGAACTGGATCTGACGCTTACGGGCCGCGACTGCGGCCAGACGGAGCGGGCGCCCATGTGCGGCGTGCCCTTCCACAGCGCCGAAGGGTATATCGGGCGGCTGGTGGCTAAGGGCTATAAGGTGGCCATCTGCGAGCAGATGGAGGATCCGGCGCTGGCAAAGGGGCTGGTTAAGCGGGAGATCATCCGCAAGATTACGCCGGGCACCGTCACCGAAAGCTCCATGCTGGATGAGAGCCGCAACAATTTTATCGGCGCCGTGTATCGGGACACCCGGGGCGCGGGGGTTTGCTTCTGCGACATTTCCACCGGCGAGGTCTTTGCCACTCAGCTTGCGGGAGGCGACGTGACCGACGAGATCTGCAACGAGCTGGGACGCTTTTCTCCCAGTGAACTGCTGCTGTCCGACGGTGCTTACAGCGACGCGCACCTGCTGACCTTTGCCAAAGACCGCCTTTCCGCCTATGTGGAGCGGGCGGGAGAATGGCGCTTTGTAGAGGAAACGGCCAGGGAAACAGCCGTCCGGCAGTTTCCCGATCAGCCTGCGGAGCCGGAACAGGAGATGTTGATCCGCGCCGTGGGCGGTTTGCTTTCCTATCTGCACGAAACGCAGAAAAACGACCTTGCCTATATCAATCGGCTGCAGGTTTATGGCCGCAGTCAGTTTATGGAGTTGGACTATACTGCTCGACGCAATCTGGAGCTCACCGAATCGCTCCGCGGCGGCGAGAAAAAGGGCAGTCTTTTGTGGGTGCTGGACAAAACCCGCACCGCCATGGGCGCCCGTATGCTGCGGCAATGGCTGGAAAAACCGCTGGTCTCGGTGTCCCGCATTCAGCGGCGGCAACAGGCGGTGGCCGCGCTTTTGGAGGATATTATGACCCGGGAAGGGCTGGAAAAGCTGCTTTCGGGCATCAACGACATCGAGCGCATCTCGGCCCGCATCGTTTACGGCACCGCCAATGGGCGGGATCTGCGGGCGCTGTGGCAGGTGTGCGCCCGTTTGCCGGACGTGCGGGAAAAACTGGATGGCTTTCAGACACCGCTGCTGCGGCAGATCCGGGAGGCGATGGATCCTCTCTCCGATATCGAAGCCCTTATCGACCGGGCCGTTTCGGAGGAGCCGCCCTTTTCCCTGCGGGAAGGCGGAATCATCCGCGGCGGCTTTGACGAGGAGATCGACCGTCTGCGGGATTTGGTGGGCGGCGGCAACGACCGCCTTGCCGATATCGAAGCCCGCGAGCGGGAGCGCACCGGCATTCCCAAACTCCGGGTGAGTTACAACAAAGTGTTCGGCTATTATATCGAAATTTCCAAATCTTATATCGAACAGGCTCCGGCGGACTATATTCGAAAGCAGACGCTTACCAACTGCGAGCGCTACATCACCCCCGAACTCAAAGCGCTGGAGGGCGAAGTGCTTTCGGCCAGCGAACGTCTGACGGCGCTGGAATATCAGTGCTTCACCCGGGTGCGGGAGCAGATCGCGGCTCAAGCGCACCGGCTCAAGACCACGGCTCAGGCCATTGCCGCCGCCGACGTGCTTTGTTCGCTGGCAAAGACGGCGCAGCAGAATCACTATGTCATGCCCACGGTGGACGACAGTGACCGCATCGAAATCAAAGAGGGCCGGCATCCGGTGGTGGAGGCCGTTTTGCAGGACGAACTGTTTGTCCCCAACGACACGCTTTTGGATTGTGAGGAAAACCGCGTTTATGTGATCACCGGGCCCAATATGGCGGGCAAATCCACCTTTATGCGGCAGGTGGCGCTCATTACCATTTTGGCGCAGTGCGGCAGCTTTGTCCCGGCGGCAAGCGCCTCCATCGGCCTCTGTGACCGGGTGTTTACCCGGGTGGGAGCCTCCGACGACCTGTTTGCCGGGCGATCCACCTTTATGGTGGAGATGAACGAGGTGGCCGACATCCTGCGCCACGCCACCGGGCGGAGTCTGCTGATCTTGGACGAGATCGGCCGCGGCACCTCCACCTTTGACGGCATGTCCATCGCCAGAGCGGTGCTGGAATATGTGGCCGACAAGAAAAAACTGGGCGCCCGCACGCTGGTTGCCACCCATTATCACGAACTTTGCGAACTGGAGGGCAGTGTGGACGGTGTAAAAAACTATAATATCGTGGTAAAAAAACGCGGCGACGACATCATTTTCATCAAAAAGATCGTTCGCGGCGGGACGGGCGACAGTTTCGGCATCGAAGTAGCCAAGCTGGCCGGTCTGCCGGAAGAGGTCATCCGCCGGGCCAAAGCCGTCTTGAAGGAAACCGAATCCCGTCAGGCCCAG
>JAFZPW010000113.1 GCA_017552495.1 Clostridia bacterium
GGCCCTGCCGGCGGCAGGGCCGCTTCTTTTCCAACTTGAAAGGAGGGAAGGCGCGTGGCGGATTTTCCCCATTGTGATTATACCTTCCGGGATCCGGCGCTGTTGAGAAACGCGCTGACCCACAGTTCCTATGCCAATGAGAACCGGGAAAAGGGCACCCGCAGCAACGAGCGGCTGGAGTTTTTGGGCGACAGCGTATTGGGGCTGATTTGCGCCCGGTATCTATATTCCGAATATCGCGCTCTGCCTGAGGGTGAGCTGACCAAGCTGCGGGCGGCCATCGTCTGCGAGGGTTCGCTTTACGAATTTGCCTGCCGGATCGAACTGGGAGGCAAACTGCTGCTGGGACGGGGAGAACGGGCAGGCGGCGGCGATAAACGTCCCTCGGTGCTGGCCGACGCCACCGAGGCCGTTCTGGCGGCCGTTTATCTGGATGGCGGCATGGAGGCGGCCCAGGGATTTATTTTGGATTTTATCAAGGAGAAGGCGGCCGCCATCGTCAAGAATCACAGCACGATGGATTACAAAACCACCCTGCAGGAGATCGTGCAGAAAAACCATGAAGAGGTGCTGTCATACCGTCTGAAGGAAGAGAGCGGCCCCGACCACAACAAGGTCTTTGTCATGGAGGTGCTCATCAACAGCAACGTCTTGGCAGAGGGCAGCGGACACAGCAAAAAGTTGGCCGAGCAGGCTGCCGCAAAGGCGGCGCTGGAACTGATGGGACAGGTATAATTTGTTGGAAAGCACACCGCCCGCCGTAAAAGGCGGGCGGTGTTTTTTATTCCTCTTCCGGAAGGCCGGCCATGCCGGCGGGCGTCAGGGAAAAATGATTCTTGTGAAACGTGAGAAGGCCCTCGTCGCGCATTTTGCCCAATTCGCCGGACAGGGCGCTGCGGTCTAAATTGAGATAATCGGCAAGCTGCTGGCGGTTGAGGGGAATGTCAAACTCTGTTTTTCCCGCGCATAGCGTTTGGGTCTTGAAATATGACAGCAGCCGCCCGCGCACGGTTTTGGGAAAAGTGTGAAAACTGTGGAGCGACAACTCCAGATTCTTTTCGGCGGTGATATGCAGCAGTGATTGCAAAAACGGCGCATACCAGGGCTTTTTCATCAGGTCGGAGGAAAAGATGCGGCTGAGATCCAGATAAAGGATCTCGCAGTCCTCGTTGGCCACCACGTCCACCATCATGGGCTCGCGGGAAATGAGGGCGTAAGTCTCGCCGAAAATCTCGCCGCGTCCGCCGAATCCCAGCAGCCAGCGATTGCCCAGATAGTCCAGCCGCTGGATGGTTACGCTGCCAGAAAGCACCATGCCCATCCGGCGGGAGCGGGTGCCTGTGCGGAGAACCACGGTGTTCTTCGGAAAGCGTGCGGTGCGGATGTCCAGTTCGGCAGCCACATCGGGCAGAAACTCTGATGGAATGCGGGAAAAAACGGAGAACTGAGAAAAAACAAAATCATGCATAGAAACCTCTTTTTGTTGTTATAACAACATACTTTTGGGAAAATTATAGTAAACTGAAATCAGAAAGTCAAGAGAAAGCAAACCATGATGGATAACAAGTCAAAAGAAGGCCAACCTAATAACGGAAAAACAGGAGGTAGCGACTATGAAATTCTTTGTGAACAGCAATTGCATCGGCTGCGGTATGTGTGAGGGCACCTGCCCCGCGGTCTTTCATATGACCGACGAGGGTGTGGCTGCGGCCATTGACGCCCCGGTGGATCCCGCCGTGGAAGGAATGGCCCAGGAGGCCATGGCCGGATGTCCCGTGGGCGCCATCGAAGAGGCGTAACGACAACGAAAAAACCGCCGGATATCCGGCGGTTTTTTGTAGAGTCAGATCAGATGTCGGAAGGCTGAGGCTGTTCGGCGGATTTGCGGGAACGGAGGAAGCATCCGATCACACCGCCGATCACTGCGGGAAGGAGCCAGGCAAAGCCCACGCCCGCCAGCGGGAGCTGCTTGATAAAGGGAATGGCGACGCCCAGATCGGCCAGCGTATCCAAAACGGCGATCACCAGCGCGCCCAAAACGGCGCCGCGGAATACGTTAACGTTGCGGATGCGGTCAGAGAAAAAGGAGAGTACCACTTGGGTCAGCATGACGGGATAGATCACGGTCAGCAGCGGCGAGGCCAGCTTGATGATGGTGCTGATGCCGATGTTGCTGATGGCAAGGCCCATGCCGCAGATGATGAGCACCAGTGCCTTATAGGAGATTTTGCCGCGGAAAACCTCAGAGAAAAACTCCGCCGAGGACGAGGTAAGACCCACCGCCGTGGTCAGGCAGGCGAAGAAGACGATCAGGCCCAAGAGCACAACGCCCAGACGGCGCAGCAGCAATTCAGTAATCGTGACCACCAGACCGGTCTGATTGATGTCACCCAGTTCCAGCAGCGAGGTAGTGGCGCCCAGATAGCACAAGCCGCCGTAGACGGCAAACAAACCGATAAAAGCCACGATGCTGCTGGGGATCATCACACCGTATTGCGCCTTGCGGGTGAGATGACCCTTCTGAGAAACGCTTTTCATAATCACGATGGTCAGCGGGATGGCGCCCAGCACGTCCATGGTCTGATATCCGGCAAGGAAGCCTTCCTTCGCCACATTGAAGCCATCGCGGGTAGGGGCGATGCTGTCGATGGGCGAAGTAATGCCCTTGACGCACAGGACGGCCAGGGTGACCAGAAGAACCGGTGTAAGGAATTTGCCGATGATATCCACCACCGCCGTGGGACGGATGGTGAGCAAGGCCACGATACCGAAGAAGATCAGGCCGAAAATCCAGGGATTGAAACCGGGAAACAGGGGCAGAATGCCCATCTCAAAGGTGGTGGCGCAGGTGCGGGGGATGGCCACCAGCGGGCCGATGCACAGGATGAGGATGACGGACATCAGCTTGGCGGTTTTCTTGCCCAGCGGATTGAGCAGGATATCCAGCGAACCGGAACTTTTCACCATGGCCATGACGGACATGATGGCAAGTCCCGCGTCGGCGATCACGAAACAAAGAAAGCCTAAAAACCAGTGTACGCCTGCCTGCATTCCCAGATAAGGGGGAAAGATCAGGTTTCCTGCGCCGAAAAAGACGGCGAACATGGCGAAGCCTACGACAATGGCTTCCGAGAATGCTTTGGATGTTTGCTTCATAGGGCAAATCCTCCCATCATTGATTGCTTATTTTAGTTTAATGATTTGCGGTCATTTGGCAAATTTGCTCAATTTTGCACGAATAGATTTTATGCTTTTATTGTTGATTGAGAGTGGAAATCCGGATTTGAAATGTGATATAATGATAAAAAATAAACAGTTTTTCCAAACAAACAAATAAAAGTTTATTTATGTGAAACAAGGAGCTTACTTATGAACGAAGTCAGCATCGCTGTCGGCAGCCGGATCCGGCTTTATCGGCAGATGAAAAAGTTCACCCTGGTGGCTCTTGCGGAGAAAATCCACAAGAGCAAAGCGACGCTTTCCAAATATGAGACCGGCGACATCGTGGTGGATGTGGAAACCCTGTTCGATATTGCCGGGGCGTTGGAAATCAAGCCGCAGCAGCTTTTGGACGGCACGGTTTGCGGTGAGGATGAAAAAGAACTCCGGCCCGACGGTTTTTTCCCACAGCGGCGGATCTGCGTTTATTTTTACGACGGACGGGTCAAACGGATCGTCCGGAATCTGCTGGAGACCGGATACGACGGCGTGGGCCGCACCGCGACCTTTTACAACGACATCCCGGCGTTTGACCGGCCGGAGGCCTGCCGAAACCTGTATTTCGGAACGGCGGAGTATTTCGATACCGTCACAAACTTCTCCTTTTCCAGCCAGAGCAACCGGATCGAGCGGCTGACGATGTGTGCCGCCAATCCCTTTGACCGGGGAGAGCAGGTGCCGGGAATGCTTTCCGGAATTTCCCGCTATCCCATGCTGCCGGTGTCCATCAAGTGCATTCTTTCTCCCGACGAAATCCCGGAGGACGAGGAGTTGATGAAGAAACTGGTGCTTTCGCACAAGGACATTAAATTGATCCGCTCACTGAATATGTTCGCGGTAGAGCAGCTCGGATAGACGAAAAACTCGCAAAACGCTCTCTTTGAGGGCGTTTTTTCGTTGGGAATACTTGTTTTTGTCGCCGGTTTTTGATACAATAAAATATCATGCAATATTACGCCGTTTTTCGGCAAAAGAGGTGCGGCATTGTACTTAAAATCCATAGAAATACAAGGATTCAAATCCTTTCCGGACAAAACGGTGATGACCTTCGGTCGAGGCATCACCGCCATCGTCGGCCCCAACGGCAGCGGTAAGAGCAACATTGTGGATGCCATCCGCTGGGTGTTGGGCGAACAGAGTACCAAGACCCTGCGCGGCGGCAAGATGGAGGATGTCATTTTCGGCGGCACCTCCCGCCGCAGCCCGCTGGGCTTCTGCCAAGTGACGCTGGTGCTGGACAACGCAGACGGCGGCCTTCCCGTGGAATACGGCGAGGTCATGGTGACCCGCCGCTATTACCGCAGCGGCGAAAGCGAATTTTACATCAACCGCAAGGCCGTGCGGCTTAAGGATATCCATGAGATGTTCATGGATACCGGCTTGGGCCGCGACGGTTATTCCGTCATCGGTCAGGGGCGGATCGACGAGATCCTTTCGGTGAAAAGCACCGATCGCCGCGAGATTTTTGAAGAGGCGGCGGGCATCACCAAATATCGTTATCGCAAGGAAGAGAGCGAACGCAAGCTGAACGCCTGCGAGGAGAATCTTGTCCGCATCCGCGACATCATCACCGAGCTGGAAGGGCAGGTTGGCCCGCTGAAGGAGCAGGCCGAGCGGGCGAAGGCTTTTTTGATCTACCGCGACGAACTGCGTGTGCTGGAAGTCAACGTTTGGCTGGACAGCCTGGAAAAACTTAAGGACAATCTGCAAAAAGCAAAAACCGATTACCAAAACGCCGAGCGGATGCTTTCGGCCCGCAAGGCCGAGGTGGAGGCGCTGCAGGAGCGCGGGCAGGAGCTGACGGAAGAGATCCATCTCCGGGACGCCGAGGGCGAACAGATCCGGGAGGAAATGCGGGAGGCCGAACGGCGCGAAAGCGAGGTGCGGGCACAGATCGCCGTCAATCAGACCCATATCCGCAACAACGAGGACAATATTCGCGCCAAAAACGAGGAGATGAGCCAGCAGGCGGGCCAGGGCGAGAGCCTTCAGGCCCAAAAGCGCCAGAAGGAAGAACGGCTGGCAGCCCTGAAACAGGATGCGCAGACGCTGGAGCGCGAGCTGGACGCTCAACTCGACCGGGTGCGGCAGGCGGCGGAAAACGCCCGGGATCTTTCCGGCAGGCTGGGGGCGTTGGAGGCTCAGATCCGTTTGACGCAGGAGCAGGCAGCCGGGTGCCGAAGCCGGGTCGCGGCGCTGGAGAGCAGAGCCCGTGAGATCACCGAGCGGGGCGGCGCGGCGGACGCCGAACTTGCGGGCGCGCAAGCCCGCATGGATGAGGAGCGGGAAAAGGCCCGTGCCCTCGACCGCCGTATGGAGGAAAACGAGGACAAACGCGCCTCGGCGGAAAATATGCTGCGGGGTTTTGATCTCCGCGCTCAGGCGCGGCAGAAAAAGGCGGACGAGCTGCGGCAGGAAGAGGAAAAGACCTCTCGCCAGATCGAGATCAAATCCCAGCGGCTGGAACTTTTGCAGTCCATGGAGCGGGAATACGAGGGCTTTGCCCAGAGCGTCCGCCGGGTGATGCAGGCCGCGGGCCGCAAGGAACTCAAAGGCATTCGCGGACCGGTTTCCGCTTTGATCCGCACAGAGGATCAGTATTCCGTGGCCATCGAGATCGCGTTGGGCGCCGCCATGCAGAACATCGTGGTGGAGGACGAGCAAAGCGCCAAGCAGGCCATTTATTATTTGAAGAGCCATGATTTCGGGCGGGCGACCTTTTTGCCCATGACGGCGGTGAAGGATCGCCGGGGTGACCGGAAACTGTCGGGTGAGGGTTTTTGCGGCTGGGCCGACGAGCTGGTGCGTTTTGACGAGCAATACGGCAGAGTGATCCGCAGTCTGCTTTCAGGTACGGCGGTGGTGGATCACATCGACCACGCCATCGCCATGGCAAAGCAAAACGCTTATGCCTTCCGCATCGTCACGCTGGACGGGCAACTGATCAATCCCTCCGGCGCCATGACCGGCGGCAGCCTGAATAAGAACACCGGTGTTTTGTCCCGCGCCAATGAGATTGCCCGGTTGGGAACCGAACTGACCGAACTGACCGCCCGGCAGGAGGAACTTTTGCAAAAAAGCAAAACCGCCCGGCAGGAGCTGGAAAGCGTCAACTATGAAGCAAATGTTGCCCGGGACGAGCTGCGGGCCGCGCAGGATGCTTTACTGGAGCTTTCCGCCGCCAAAAGCCAGCATACCGCGCTGCTGGACGCGCTGCGCCAGCGGATCGAGGAACTGGAAGAAGAACAGGATTCTCAGAGCCGCCGGATCGCCGCGCTGGAAGAAGAAAAACGCCGGCTTTTGGAGCAGGCAGCCGGATATGAAACCGAGGCTGCCCGCTTGAAGGCGGAATATGAAACCATGTCCGGCGGCCGCGCCGCCGAGGAAGCCCGCACTGGCGAACTCACGCAAAAAGTTGCCGACCTGCGGGTGCGCCTGGCCGAGACCCGCACCGAGCGCGAAAGCACGGAGGCAGGCATCGGCGAACTGGAGGCGCTCATCGCCTCCATGGAGGGTGAACTGCAAACCAAGGAAACGGTCATCGCCGCCATCCGCGCCCGCAGCGAGGAACTTGCCGCTCTCATCGCCCAACAGGAGCAGGTGGCCGAGCAGTATGCCGCCGAGGCCGGGGCAAAAAAAGAGCGGCTGAACGCCGTCAACGAAGAGAAACTCCGGCTCGAGGGCGCACGGCAGCGGAGTGAAAAGGAATTACAGAGCAAAAACGCCGAACTCATCAATCTGGAGCGGGAGCGGGGGCGTTTGGAAAACAAGAAGACCCAGGCCGAAATGGAGGAGGACAATATCCTGCAAAAATTGTGGGAGAGTTATGAACTTACCCGCGTCACCGCGCAGGAACTCCGGCAGGAACTGGAGAGCATTCCCAAAGCCAACCGCCGCATCGGCGAGCTGCGCTCTTCCATCAAAAAACTGGGCAGCGTCAACGTGGACGCCATTGAGGAATACGCCAAGGTCAGCGAGCGCTATGAATTCATGAACACGCAGCGCAATGATCTGGAAACCTCCAAGGAAGAACTGCTCAAAATCATCGCCGATCTCACCAAGAACATGAAGGAACTGTTCGGCGAACAGTTCCGCGCCATCAACAAGACCTTTCAGGAGACCTTTGTGGAGATCTTCGGCGGCGGCAGCGCCTATCTTAAACTGGAGGATGAGAGCGATATCCTCAACTGCGGAATCGAGATCAAGGTGGAGCTGCCCGGCAAATCCATGCGGGCCATCTCGCTGCTCTCCGGCGGCGAAAAGGCATTTGTGGCCATTGCGTTGTATTTCGCCATCATCAAGGTGCGTCCCACGCCCTTCTGCGTGCTGGACGAGATCGACGCCGCGCTGGACGATGTGAACGTCAACCGCTACGCCGCTTATATGCGCAGCCTGTGCGAGCGCACCCAGTTCATCATCATCACCCACCGCCGGGGCACCATGGAGGGCGCGGACATTCTTTACGGCGTCACCATGCAGGAACAGGGCGTCACCAAACTGCTGGCGCTGAACATCAACGAGGTGGAGGGGCATATCAAGGAAAAAC
>JAFZPW010000114.1 GCA_017552495.1 Clostridia bacterium
AAGGAGAACGTTTCCAAGGACGAGGCCGACTCCATCAAGGCCAAGCTGGAAGAAGCCGGCGCCAAGGTCGAGATCAAGTAACATCTCAGACAAAGCAAAAGCAGGAGCAAGGACTCCTGCTTTTTTGCACAAAAAATTCCCCGGCGCAGGCCGGGGAACGGAGGATCCGCAATTACTGCGCGTCGTCTGCGGGCGGCGCGGGCGGGGTTACGGGGCGCAGCGGCTCCAGCGGCGCAGCAGACTCTGCGGGCGCGGCGGGAGCGGGCTGTGCGGGCAAATGAATGTCGGCAAAGCCGGCGTTGCCGGACGAGCCGCCCAGATGTTTGTTGATCTCCATAACGTTTTTCAGGATCAGAATGAAAATCATGGCGCATTCATAGGAGATACGGCAGATGATCGGGCCCAGGATCATCAACAAAACGCCGTAAAGCGCCGTGCTGTGGGAAGAATACCAGCCGGGGATCTTGCCAAACAGCAGGAAAAAGCCGCAGCAGACACACAGGAGCGTGGAAAGCACATAAAAGATCTTCAGCAGATATTCCACCAGAAGCTGACGGAAATTAACGATGTCGTGAACCTTTTGGAAAAACGGGGAAAGACCGTCTTTTTTGGATGCGGGCATGACGCAGACACAGATGTAGATGGTGCCGGCAAGCGCGAGCAGGAATCCTAACAAAGCAGCGATACCAACGTTCATAAAACAAACCCCTTTTCTTTTTCTTTTTTGGTGCGGCGCACCGGAATTGATTACAATATAACACAATAAAGCAAAAAAGTCAACTTTTTGTAAAAAATATCGGCGCGGCGGTTTTCATTTTTCTGAAAATATGGTATGATGAACCCATTCGGGAAAGTGAGGAGCGTCGTATGCCCACAATCATCGAAATCACCGATTATCACGCCCCGGAGCTGGACGTGTTCGCCCGGCTCAACGAGCGGGAGCTCATCCATCTTTATGATCCGCAGGAGGGCCTGTTTATTGCCGAGAGCCCCAATGTGATTTTGCGGGCGCTGAACGGGGGATATCAGCCGGTGTCGCTGCTGATGGAGCGGCGGCATATTCAGGGGCAGGGCCGGGAAATTCTTGCCCGCTGTCCCGAAACGCCGGTTTATGTTGCGCCGCTGGAGGTGTTGACGCAGTTGACGGGATTCCCGCTGACCCGGGGGATCTTGTGCGCCATGCGCCGCAGGCCGCTGCCCGATCCGGCGGAATTGTGCGCCCGGGCCCGCCGGGTGGCGGTGCTGGAGGACATCATGAACCCCACCAACATCGGCGCCATCGTCCGCTCGGCGGCGGCCCTCAATATGGACGCGGTGCTGCTGACACCCTCTTGCTGCGATCCGCTTTACCGCCGCTCGGTGCGGGTAAGCATGGGGACGATCTTTCAGATCCCCTGGACGGTGATCGGGCAAACCGCCGCCGACTGGCCCGGAGCGGGTATAGAGTTTTTGCGAAGGCAGGGGTTTCGCACCGTGGCCATGGCTCTGCGGGACGATTCGTTGACGCCCGACGATCCCCGTCTGCGGGCGGAAAGCAAGCTGGCGGTGATTCTGGGCACCGAGGGCGACGGACTTTCATCCGCCACCATCGCAGCCTGCGACTATACGGTCAGAATTTCCATGGCGCACGGGGTGGATTCTCTCAATGTGGCCGCCGCCTCCGCCGTGGCTTTTTGGGAGTTGGGAAAGCGATGATTGCAGAAAGGAGAAGCTTTATGAGAAGAAAAGACCGGGAGGTCACCGACAGAGCGGAAATTTTGGATATCATGCGCCGGTGCGACGTGTGCCGTCTTGCTCTGAACGATGGAGAATATCCGTATCTCGTGCCGCTGAATTTCGGCATGACCGCGGAGGGCGAGCGCGTCACGCTGTTTTTTCACAGCGCCCAGGCGGGGAAAAAGGTCGAACTGATGCGGGCCGATCCACGGGCTGCCTTCGAGATGGACTGCCGCCACCAGTTGCGGTATTCCGAAGAGGCAGGCTATTGCACCATGGCTTATGAGAGCGTCATCGGCAGGGGGCGGCTGCGTATTCTTTCAGAGGAAGAGAAGCTGGCGGCGCTTCGGGCGCTGATGGCCCATTATCATCCCGAAAAAGAAACTTATTTCAATCCAGCCGCCATTCCGGGAACGCTGGTCTACGCGCTGGACGTGGAGCAGCTCACCGCCAAACGAAATCCGCTGAAGTAAAAAAGCGCCGCGAAAGCGGCGCTTTTCCGATCGTTTGGCAGAAAAGGAGATCAGCGATCCTCCCGGCGGGAGGAGCAGGAGGAACGGGAGCAGCTCCGGCATGAACCGCAGCACCCGCCCCGGCGGGCATTCTTGACACAGCGGGCCACGGCCCAGCCAAGCAGACAGACCACGGCAAAAATCAGAAGCCGATCGGCGGCGTTCATGTCCCCACCCCCGCCATAAGCAGGATCACCCGGACAAGCAGCGCCGCGACCCAGGCCACCGCGCATTGCCACGCCACGACGCCTGCGGCCCATTTGACGCCCAGTTCCCGGCGAATCGAGGCGATGGCAGCCACACAGGGGGTGTAGAGCAGGGAAAACACCAGCAGCGCCGCCGCGGATACGGTGTCCAGCGCGCCGCGCAGTCCGCCGGCAAAGAGGATCTTCAGCGTGGAGACCACGCTCTCCTTGGCCATAAAGCCGCTGATGAGCGAGGTGGAGATGCGCCAGTCGCCCAGACCCAGCGGGCGCAGCGCGGGGGCGATGAAGCCCGCGGCCGTGGCGAGGATGCTGTTTTGGGAATCCGAAACCAGATTGAAATGCAGGTCAAAACTCTGTAAAAACCAGACCGCCACCGTGGCGATCAAAATAACGGAAAAGGCCCGCTGCAAAAAGTCCTTGGTCTTTTCCCACAAAAGCTGGGCCACGTTTTTCCCGCCGGGCAGGCGGTAGTTGGGGAGCTCCATCACAAAGGGGGCGGGCTCGCCGCGGAAAAAGGTGTCTTTATAAAGATAAGCGGCCAGAATGCCGAAAAGAACGCCCAGCAGATAAAGTCCCGTCATGATAAGGCCGCCCTTGCCCGGGAAGAAGGCGCTCACCAAAAAGGCATAGACCGGGAGTTTGGCGGTGCAGCTCATAAAAGGCGTGAGCAAAATGGTCATTCTGCGGTCGCGCTCGCTGGGCAGGGTGCGGGTGGCCATCACGGCGGGCACCGTGCAGCCAAAGCCGATGAGCAGCGGCACGATGCTCCGGCCGGAAAGTCCGATGCGCCGCAGCAGCTTGTCCATGAAAAAGGCCACGCGGGCGATGTAGCCGCTGTCCTCTAAAATGGAGAGGAAGAAAAACAGCGTGACGATGATGGGCAAAAAGCTGAGCACGCTGCCCACGCCGGTGAAAATGCCGTCCAGCAGCAGGCTTTGAAGCGCCGTATTGACGCCGCCGGCCTCCAAAACACGGCCGATCCAGAGACCGAGATGTTCGATGCCCGCCTCCAGCAGTTCCTGCAAAAAGGCGCCGATGACGTTGAAGGTTAGATAAAACACCAGCGCCATGATGGCGATAAACACGGGAATGGCGGTGTGTTTTCCTGTCAGCACCCGGTCGAGCCGCTGGCTGCGGGCGTGCTCCCGGCTTTCGTGGGGCGCTTTTACCGTGCGGGCGCACACCCGCGAGAGGAAGGAAAAGCGCATGTCGGCGATGGCGGCGCTGCGGTCGAGCCCGCGCTCGGATTCCATCTGCACAATGATATGCTCCAACATTTCCCGCTCGTTTTGTTCCAGCTTGAGCTGCTGCAGGATCAGCCCGTCGCCCTCCACCACCTTGCTTGCGGCAAAGCGCAGCGGGATCCCGGCGGCCTTTGCATGATCCTCGATGAGATGGCAGATGGCGTGGAGGCAGCGGTGCACCGCGCCGCCGGCGTCGCTCTCGTCGCAAAAGTCCTGCCGAAGCGGCCGCTCCTGATAGTGGGCCACATGGATCGCGTGGTCGATGAGTTCGCTTACGCCGGCGTTTTTGGCGGCGGAAATGGGCACCACCGGCACGCCCAGCGCCGCCTCCATGGCGTTGACGTCGATGGAGCCGCCGTTTTCCCGAACCTCGTCCATCATGTTGAGAGCCACTACCATGGGCAGATCCATTTCCAGAAGCTGCATGGTAAGGTAGAGGTTGCGCTCGATGTTGGTGGCGTCCACAATGTTGATGATGGCCCGGGGCTTTTCGTGGAGAACAAAGTTTCGGGAAACGATTTCCTCGCTGCTGTATGGCGACATGGAATAAATGCCCGGCAGATCGGTCACCTTTGTGCCGGGGTGGCGCAGGATGGGGCCGTCCTTGCGGTCGACGGTGACGCCGGGAAAATTGCCCACATGCTGATTGGAGCCGGTAAGACGGTTGAACAGGGTGGTCTTTCCGCAGTTTTGATTGCCCACCAGGGCGAATGTCAGCTCGGTCCCCTCCGGGAGCGGGTCGCCGCTGCCCTTTGGATGGTATTTGCCGCCCTCGCCAAGACCGGGATGCGCGGCGCGGAAATCGGGCCCGGCCGGGGCGATTTTGTTCCGTTGCTTTCCGGGCGTTACCTGAATCTGCGCCGCGTCTGCCAGACGGAGCGTCAGTTCATAGCCCCGGAGACGGTATTCCGCCGGGTCGCCCATGGGGGCGAACTTGACCAGCGCGATCTCCACCCCGGGGATCACGCCCATGTCGAGAAAATGCTGGCGCAGCGCGCCTTCGCCGCCCACGGCGGTCACGATGCAGGCTTCGCCCGTTTTTAATTGATCCAGAGTCATGATTCGTTCCTTTTCTGTTTCCAAATGGGATGGGCGGCGCATCGGAAGCCGCCGCCCGGGCAGCGTTTAAAAAGCGAAGGGGCTGTGGGACAGATCCAGTCCGTGCTGTTCCCGCCGGGCCAGTTCCTCCAGCTCATGGAGCATTCTTTCCGAACTCTCGCCCACGCAGCCCACCACCAGATAGGCTTCCCGCTTTTTGTCGAAGATGGCGTGGGGCAGCAGGTGGAACCCGTGGATCTGGTCGGTGTTGGAAACGTGAGTGCGGGGGCCTGTGCAGACGTGAAGGTTTTCGCCGATGGAGATATGCCCCTCGTCCACATAGTTGATGGGCAGCGCCTGATCGATCATGGAACACACCCGGCTTTCCAGTTCGGGAATGTTCATTTTGGGGCGCGTGTCCGGAAAGACCATCATAAAGCCATGCTTCACGTCGTCGTGAATGCAGCGGGCCAGCTCCTCCTTGGGCATGCAATATTCGCACAGATCCTCGGCGGTATGAGCCATCAGACGATAGGGCAGGGATTTGTAAACAATGTCGTAGATCTCCTGCGGAATGGGGCCGAACAGACGGGGGCGGGTGATGACGATCTCCTCGCCGATGCCGATGAGCAGGTCGGCGTTGGCGCCCAAAAGGGGATAGACCAGGTCAAAATGCTCCACAATGACCCGCTTGCCCCGGGAAACCGCCAACTCGATGGCGTCAGCCAGTACGTTGAGGGGCTTGAAGCCCATCTCGAAGCGGATGTCGATATGATAGGTGTGGGGCGTGAAAAATCCGGTTTCGGAATCCTGCTCCAAAAGCGGCAGGGGACGGACGTTGACCCCGTCGTCGTCGTTGGTCAGTTCCAGACCGGGAAACATGCCCCGGATCAGGGCGCTTTTGCCCGAGCCTGCGTCGCCGATGACGCCGATGATGTGATCGAAGGGAGAAAGATAGGTCTGCGCCAGTTGGATCCCCAGATCGTAAATGCGCCTGCGTCCGCGGGGCGCGTAATAGGTACTGTATAAATGGTTGGTGCCTTCGCTGATCTTCATCTTGCTGCCTCCTTGACGGTTGTGAAGAAAAACATCTTTTTTTCAGTATACCGCAGAAAGTTCCAATTGAAAAGATGAAGGACGCAAAAATGGGTTGAAATTCCGAAAATGATATTGTATTATATGATAAAGACATATTGTTCTAATACAAATTGAATTCCATATGAAAGGAAATGCCGAAGATGGAGATCATCAAACGAGCAATTGCCGGCACGCTGGAGTCCAGCGACGCCTATGTTGAGATCGAACCCAACGCGCGGGGGATCCGGTGCGAGCTGGAGTCCGTGGTGGAGCAGCAGTTCGGAGACAACATTCGCGGGCTGGTGGAAGAGATCCTTGCCGACTGCGGCGTGGAAAACGCCAAAATCCATATCATTGACCGGGGGGCGCTGGAATGCGTCATCCGCGCCCGCGTCGAGGCCGCTGTCATGCGGGGGAAAGGAGAGTAAGCCATGCGCCGTTCCATGCTGTTTATTCCGGGCAATACGCCCAATCTGCTGATTAACGGCGGTTTTTTGGGGGCGGACGCCCTGATTTTTGACCTGGAGGACGCCGTTTCTCCCGACGAAAAGGACGCCGCCCGCATCCTGGTGCGAAACATCATGAAGTTTATGGATCTGCGGGGCTGCGAGACCATCGTCCGCATCAATTCCATCGACACCGACTATTGGAAGGCCGATCTGGAGCAGATCCTGCCGCAGAAGCCCCGGTGGATCATGCTGCCCAAGACCGGCTGCGCCGCCGACGTATTGACGGCCGACGCCGAGATTTCCCGTCTGGAACAGCGGTTGGGCATGGAGCCCAACACCGTCCGCCTGATGCCCCTGATCGAAACGGCGCTGGGCGTGGAGAACGCCTTTGCCATCGCCTCCGCCAGCAAGCGGGTGGGCGCCATCTTTTTGGGGGCCGAGGATCTCACCGCCGACCTGCGCTGCAAGCGCACCAAGGGCGGCGCCGAGATCGATTATGCCCGCAGCCGCATGGTGATGGCTGCCCGGGCCGCAGAGGTGGATGTGTACGACACCCCCTTTACCGACGTGAGCGACGACGAGGGCATCCGTGCCGACGCCGAATACGCCAAATCTCTGGGCTTTACCGGCAAGGCGTCGATTTCGCCCCGGCACGTGGGCGTCATCAACGAGGTGTTCAGCCCCTCGAGGAAGGACATTGAATACGCATATGAGGTGATGGACGCTATCCGGCAGGCCCACGAGCAGGGCCGCGGCGCCATCGCGCTCCATGGAAAAATGATCGACGCGCCCATCGTGGCCCGGGCCCGGCAAACCATCGCCATGGCCGAGGAAATGGGTGTGGGAAAGGCGGTTCAGCATGAAGAATCATAAAGTTGTTGCTTCTCTGGAAGAGGCGATCCGGCTTTCCGGCCTGAAGGACGGGATGACGGTGTCCTTCCATCACCATCTGCGCAACGGCGACCATGTGCTCAACATGGTGATGGAGGCCATCGCGCAGATGGGCATTCACGATCTTACGGTGAACGCCAGTTCGCTGTTCGACATTCACGCCCCGCTGCTGCGGCATATCGAAAACGGCGTGGTCACCCATCTCAAGACCAACTATATGTCCGGCGGCATCGGCCGGGCCATCTCCGCCGGGATTCTGGCCGACCCGGTGGAGTTCCGCACCCACGGCGGCCGACCCAGCGATATCGAGCTGGGCCGCACCCCCATCGACGTGGCCTTTATCGCCGCTCCCACCGCCGATCCCATGGGCAACTGCACGGGAAAATACGGCAAAAGCGCTTGCGGCAGCCTGGGATACGCCATCCCCGACGCCATGAACGCCCAAAAGGTGGTGGTGGTCACCGACAATCTGGCGGCCTATCCGCTGACGGACTGGTCGATCCCCGAAATTTATGTGGACTATGTGGTGGCGGTGGACGCCATCGGAGACCCGGCGGGCATCGTTTCCGGCACCACCCGCATCACCCGCGACCCGGTGGGGCTGGTGATGGCCGACCGGGCGGCGCAGGTCATCCGGCATTCGGGGCTGCTGAAGGACGGATTCTCCTTTCAGACCGGCGCGGGCGGCGCTTCTCTGGCCGCCGCGAAATATCTTCGGGACATCATGCTGCGGGAGAAGATCCACGGCAGCTTCGGCTCGGGCGGCATCACCGGTTATCTGGTGGATATGCTCAACGACGGGTGCTTCGAGGCGCTGATGGACGTGCAGTGCTTTGACCTTAAGGCGGTGGAATCCATTCGCACCAATCCCCGCCACCACGAGATCTCGGCCTCTCATTACGCCAGCCCCAGCGCCCGCAGCGCCGTGGTAGACAGTCTGGACGTGGTGATCCTGGGCGCCACCGAGATCGACACCGATTTCAACGTCAACGTCCACACCGATTCCAACGGCTCCATCATGGGCGGCTCGGGCGGCCACAGCGACACCGCCGCCGGCGCAAAACTGTCCATGATTATCGCCCCCATGTTCCGGGCCCGTCTGCCCATCATCACCGACCGGGTCAAGTGCATTTCCACCCCCGGCCGCGACATCGACGTGCTGGTCACCCAGGGCGGCATCGCCGTCAATCCCAAAAATCAGGAGCTGCTTCTGCGTCTGAAGGATGCAGGCCTGCCGGTGGTGGACATCCACGATCTGAAGGAAATGGTAGAGCGCACCACCGGAACGCCCGCGCCCGTGCGGGAGGGCGGCCGCGTGGTGGCGAATGTGATCTATCGGGACGGCACTCTGCTGGATACCATCCGCAGCGTGCCCGCGAAATGAGGTGACTTATGATTCGGGAATTGCAGGCGCATCAAATCGGGGAAACGGTGGCCCGCCTGTGCGTGGAGGCCAACTGCTTTTTGCCCCGGGACGTACAGGCGCGCATCGGGCAGAGCCGCGAGGCCGAGCCTTGGGCGCCCGCCCGTGAGATTCTGGAGCGCATCGAGGAAAACTATCACATCGCCGCCGAGCGGCCCCAGCCCATCTGTCAGGATACCGGCGTGGCCTGCGTCTTTCTGGAGATCGGACAGGATGTGCACATCAGCGGCGACTTGAGAGAAGCCGTGGACGCCGGCGTTCGCAAGGGCTATGCCGAGGGCTATCTCCGCAAATCGGTGGTGCGCGACCCGCTGGATCGGGTGAACACCGGCGACAACACCCCGGCCATGCTGTATACGGAGCTGGTGCCCGGCGACCGGGTGAAGATCACCGTGGCCCCCAAGGGCTTCGGCAGCGAGAACATGAGCCAGATCAAGATGCTCAAACCCTCCGACGGTCTGCAGGGCGTCAAGGATTTTGTGGTGAAGGTGGTGGAAGAGGCGGGGCCCAACCCCTGTCCGCCCATCGTGGTGGGCGTAGGCGTGGGCGGCACCTTTGACAAGGCGGCCTATCTGGCGAAAAAGGCGCTGATGCGCCCGCTGGATCAGCGCAATCCCCAGCCCTTCTACGCCGCGCTGGAGCAGGAACTTCTGGAAAAAATCAACGCCCTGGGCGTCGGGCCGCAGGGCTTCGGCGGGCAGACAACCGCGCTGGCCGTGAACATCGAGCAGTATCCCACCCATATTGCGGGCCTGCCGGTGGCGGTGAACATCAACTGCCATGTGACCCGCCATAAAACGGAGGTGCTGTAAGATGGCCATTAAAATAACCGCGCCCCTCAGCCGGGAGGAAGCGCGCAAGCTGCGCTCCGGCGACAGTTGCCTGATCTCCGGCGTGATCTATACCGCCCGCGACGCCGCGCACAAGCGGCTGTGCGAGTTGGCGGCGCAGGGCAAGCCGCTGCCGCTGGACATTCGCGACGCCGTGATTTATTACGTCGGCCCCACTCCTGCCCGCGAGGGGCAGGCCATCGGCTCCGCCGGGCCCACTACCTCATATCGCATGGACGCTTACAGTCCCACGCTGATCGCCATGGGCGAGACCGGCATGATCGGCAAGGGCAAGCGCGGTCCCGACGTGATTGCCGCCATGCAGGAGCATGGCGCCGTGTATTTCGGCGCAATCGGCGGCTGTGGCGCACTTTTGAGCAAGTGCGTGAAAAAGGCCGAGGTCATCGCCTATGAGGATCTGGGCGCCGAAGCCATCCGCCGGCTGGAGGTGGAGGATTTCCCCGTGGTGGTGGTCATTGACAGCGAGGGAAACAATCTTTATGAAACCGGGCGGCAAGCCTATCTAAAAAGCAAATAATCCCCCTCTTGACAAAATTGGCCCGCTCCTATTACAATGATTGTATTAGATCATTTGAAACGGAGATGGGCCAATTGTTTGATTTGTATCAACTGCGTCCGGAACAGAATATTCCCATTTATCAGCAGCTTGTGGATGTGATTGTCACCCATGTGAAAAACGGCTCTCTCCCTTCCGACACCCGCTTGCCCACGGTGCGGGATCTGGCCGAGCAGCTCAATGTGGCACGGGGGACGGTGAAGCGCGCCTATGATGAGCTGGAGCAGCGGGGTGTCATCACCAAGGTGCAGGGCCGCGGCACCTTTGTGTGCTATCAGCCCGCCTCGTCCGGCAGCGCCAAGGAACAGGCCATGGCCGCCATCGATCGGATGCTGGACACGCTGGAGGAGCTCAACCTTTCCCAAACCGAAATTCAAATCTTTTTGGATCTCAAATTGCGGGAGCGGGCCTTCCGCCGGGAGGATCTGAAAATCGCCGTGGTGGAGTGCAACCCCGAGGCGCTTTCCCACGTTACCGACCAGCTTCGGGCCGCCGTCGGCCCGGCGGAGCTTTACGGCCATCTGCTGCAGGACGTGAAGGCCTATCCCTATCGCATCGGCGAGGATATGGATCTTATCGTCACCAGCGCCGAGCATGCCGACGAGATTCGGGATCTGATCTCCCAAAAGGAAAAGATCGCCCGGGTGGCGCTGCGCCTTTCCCCCAAAAGCGTGGCGGGGATCGTCAAACTGACGCCGGGGCAGGTTGTGGGGATTCTGTGCCTCAGTCTGCGGTTCGGCGGGCTGATTCGCGCCGTCATGGACTCCTATACGGAGGGGGTTGCCGTGCGTCCGCCCCGCCTGATGGAGGAGGCGGGCCGGGATGCGTTGAACGAGCTTTCGGCCCTTGCCGTGCCCGAGGGGTTTGAGCGCCGCTGCCCGCCCGCGCTGCAGCAGCAGATCCGGGAGTTCGGCGCACACCATCCGGTGATCCGCTGCCAATACCAGATCGACGAGGGCTCGATGATGTATCTCACCGAACGCATCGAGCGTCTGCGGGAAAAAATGCGGGGATAACGACACATTGTTCACTCTTTTTCCAAAAAGAGTGAACTTTTTTTGCGGATTTTGCAGTTTTGTCTTGACATATGTTATAGTTCAATGTAGTATATAGAAACAGAACAATAGGTATTTTACAGCGAGAGAAGATCAGAATTGAGGTAAAAGAAGTCATGGAAAGTACGAAGCGCAAAAAAGTGCTTGTCATCGGTGTGATCGGCGCAGACGTTCACGCGGTGGGAAACAAGATCCTGTATCACGCCTTCACCGAGGCCGGGTTTGACGTGGTCAATCTGGGCGTGATGGTCTCGCAGGAAGAGTATATCGCCGCCGCCATCGAGGCCAACGCCGACGCCATCGTCATCTCCTCCCTGTACGGACAGGGCGAGCTGGACTGCCGCGGTATGCGGGAAAAATGCGACGAGGCCGGCCTGAAGGGGATCCCCCTGCTGGTGGGCGGAAACATCGTCATTGGGAAACAGTCCTTTGAGGACGTGGAGCAGCGGTTCAGAGACATGGGCTTTGACCGGGCCTTCCCGCCCGGAACGCCCCCCGAGGAAACCATTGCCGCCCTGCACGAGCTGCTGGACAACAAGGAGTAAACCGGCATGAAGCCCGTATTGCTGATCGATTTCGGCAGTACTTACACCAAAGTGACTGCCGTGGATGCGGAAGGGGAGACTCTGCTGGGCACCGCTTCCGCCTATACCACCGTGGAGACCGATATCAACAACGGATTGCGTAACGCCCTTGACCGGCTGGAAGCGGTCTGCGGCAAGTTGGATTTTGCCGAGACCTATGCCTGCTCCTCCGCCGCCGGCGGGCTGCGGATGGTCACAAGCGGTCTGGTTCCCGAGTTGACCTCCGAGGCGGCCCATCTGGCCAGCTTGGGCGCGGGAGCAAAGGTCATCCGATATTTTTCCTATCAGCTCACCGAGGACGATCTGGAGGAGATCCGCCGCATCGCGCCGGATATTTTCCTGCTGGTGGGCGGAACCGATGGCGGGAACACCGAGTGCATCCTGCACAACGCCAAAATGCTGGCGTCCATGCAGCCTGCCTTTCCCATCGTGGTGGCGGGCAACCGCACGGCGGCACGGGAATGTGAGCGGATCCTGAAGGACTGCACTGTTTTTGTCTGCGACAACGTGATGCCCCGCTTCGGCGTACTCAACATCGAGCCCACCCAAAAGCAGATCCGCGAGATTTTTCTCAAGCGGATCGTGCAGGCCAAGGGTCTGAGCCATGCCGCCGCCCTGCTGGACGACATCATGATGCCCACCCCCTCCGCTGTGCTGCAGGCCATGAACCTGCTGGCGCAGGGCTGCGAGGGCGAGGGCGGCATCGGTGACCTGATCGCCGTGGATGTGGGCGGCGCCACCACCGACGTGTATTCCATTGCCGACGGTATGCCCCGCCAGATGAACACCGTTTACAAGGGGCTGCCCGAGCCTTATTCCAAGCGGACGGTGGAGGGCGATATCGGGATGCGGTACAGCATCCGCGGCATCGTGGAGGCCGCCGGCATGGATGCGGTGACCCGTCTGTCGGGCCTGACGGCAACGCGGGCGGAGGAACTGGTGGAGTATCTGGCTTCTCACACCGACGTGGTGCCCGGGGACGATCCCGAGCTGGAGGCGCTGGACTATGCCCTGGCTTCGCTGGCCATCGAGATAGGCGTCACCCGCCACGCCGGAACCATCGAGGAAACCTATACCATGATGGGGCAGACCTTTGTGCAGAGCGGCAAGAATCTCACGGAGGTTCGCCAGATCATCGTCACCGGCGGAAGCCTGATCCACACCAAACGCACCTGCGAGATCGCCTCTCACGCCATGTTTGATCCCGCGAAGCCCGCCTCTCTCCGGCCCCGTGAGGCCGACATCTGGGTTGACCGGACCTATATCATCGCGGCCATGGGACTGCTGTCCGCCCACTATCCGCAGACCGCGCTGCGAATCTTAAAAAAGGAGCTTGAACACCATGGATATTCAAAATAAACGCATTCCCGACGACGAGTTCGCCCGTCTGCGGCAGGAAGTGCTGACCCAGTGGCCCACGGGTAAGGACGTGGATCTGCAGG
>JAFZPW010000115.1 GCA_017552495.1 Clostridia bacterium
GGGGCGCGGACGGCCCGTCTCAGCCGGCCTTATGCCGACGCGCCCGACACTCGCGGCCTGCTGATCTTTTCACAGGAGGAGCTGGACGGGATGATTGCCTGCGCCAACGAGCATGGGATGCAGGCGGCGGTTCACACCATCGGCGACGGATGCCTCGACGCCGTGCTGGACGCCTATGAAAAGGCGCTGACGGCCCATCCCCGCGCCGATCACCGGCACGGGCTGGTGCATTGTCAGATCAGCCGGCCCGACCAATTGGAGCGCATCGCACGGCTCAAACTGCACGTTTACGCACAAAGTATCTTTTTGGATTATGATATCCGCATTGTGGAAGACCGGGTGGGAAAGGCGCTGGCAGACTCCAGTTATAGCTGGAAAACGCTGCTGAAACAGGGCGTCAGCGTGTCCAACGGCAGCGATTGTCCCGTGGAACTGCCCGACGTGATGGCCGGCATTCAATGTGCCGTCACCCGCGCTTCTCTGGACGGCAAGACGGGGCCGTATCTGCCCCGCGAGGCCTTTACCCTGCGGGAGGCGCTGGATTCCTATACCATTCGCGGGGCGGAGGCCAGTTTTGAAGAGACGCGAAAAGGAAAAATCGCGCCGGGGTATCTGGCTGATTTCACCGTTTTGGGAGCCGATCCCTTTGAAACCGCCCCCTCGGAACTGAAACAGATCCCCGTCCTTGCCGCGTATTTGGGCGGAGAAGTCGTTTTTCAGCAGGAGGACAGGAGGAAAATCCGATGATTCAGGATGTTCGGAACGGGATCAAGACCCGGCGCAGCGTCCGCGCCTTTGACGGACAGCCGCTGGAAAAAGACGACCTGGAGCGGCTTTGCGCCTTTCTCGAGACCGTGGAAAATCCTTATGGGCTGCCCGTGACGTTTCGGTTGCTGGACGGAAAAGAACTGGGGCTTTCCAGCCCTGTGGTCAGCGGGAGCGAACTGTTTCTCGGCGCAAAGATCGGCCAGGCGCCTCATTTTGAAGAGGCTTTCGGCTATTCTTTTGAAACAGTCGTGCTCTATGCCTGGAGCTTGGGGATCGGGACGGTGTGGATTGGCGGCACCATGAAGCGGGAGCATTTTGAACGCGCCATGGAGCTTGCCCCCGGCGAGCGTATGCCCTGCGTCACGCCGCTGGGTTATCCCGCAAAACGAATGTCGGTGAAGGAGACGCTGATGCGCCGCGGCGTGGGGGCCGACCGCCGCCAGCCCTTTGAAATGCTGTTTTTTGACGGCGGGACAGACCGACCGCTCACCGTGGAAAAGGCGGGCGTGCTGCGGGATGCGCTGGAGGCGGTACGTTTGGCGCCCTCGGCGGTGAACAAGCAGCCCTGGCGGTGCGTCATTGACAGAAATACCGTGCATTTTTACGAAAAACAGACCCGGGGCTATACCAGCGAGGCCACCGGAGACCTGCAAAAGGTGGATTTGGGCATCGCGCTGTGCCATTTTGATCTGGCCGCTCGGGAAAGCGGTCTTTCGCCCCGATTCGCAATAAGCGACCCGGGCCGGGAAATGCCTGCGGATACGAGATATATCGCCACTTTTGTAATGAAATAAGCGGGGAAAACAACCAAAAAGCAACGGAAGTTGCGGCACGCTCCGCGAGAAAGTCGCCTTGCGGCGTCAATTGCCGGCAAAATGATATGAAATCGGCGTGACCAATGCGGTCACGCCGATTTTGTCTCTCTATCTTGGATTTTCCAGGGCAAAATCCGATGCTCGACCAATCTGCGGATGAGAATCGTGTGTCTGTCAGCAGGCGGCGGTTTCTCGGCAAAGGGAGGTTGCCATACGCCTGCCATTGTGTCATCTCTTCCGGATTCAGATATATTCCGCAAGGGAATAAATGTCTTTTGAAAGGCTTGCGCTTAATACCAAACGTGAACGGCAAAGGATATTTTAACCCATTTATTGATCTCCGTATTACTGATATACAGCGTTTTCGGCACGATGGATAAGCGCGATTTATCCCTGCCTTCCACATAATCCGCTGTATACAGAATACCAAGATTCTCAATCGCGGAAAAGGCTCTGATATTTCTGATGTATTTCTCGAACCGCTCCTTCTCCGCAAGGGCGCGCGGCGTAAGATAGAGGTATTCTTCTTCCTGTTCTGACCGGCAGCCGGGCAGATCGGGAAGAAGTTTCACTTTCACCAGTTCACCGGTGGCAAGATACCGCTTTGCGTCAGATTCTGTCCGGATGCTCTCAAAATCCAACAACGTCATTTTCTCATATCTCTCGACATTCCGGGAGCTATATGGATCGTCAAAATCGTTCGCAAACCCCCAGTCAATTATTATGCCGTTGCGTACTGTAAACGAGATACCGTGCTCCGGCTCGAATTCCGCCTCGCCGATGACGGCAAAAACCACATCCCCGGCAACCTGCGGCTCAAAAATATGAATTTCTTCTGGCCTAAACTTGGCGATGGACACCGCTTCGAGATTTTCCCCACCATATGTATCATCAAGGGAGCGTTCCAGTTTTTTTATCTGCTTTTCGGGCAAAGCGTCGAGACAGTCCATACATTTTGCCAGATAAGCCTGCGCCTCGCTGTCCGAAAAGCCAAGGAACTTGACCCCGTCTCTATACGCATCCATATCGGCGTCAAACAATGCCGAATGTATAGCTTCAGCGAAGGGTTCGTCGTCATAATAGTATTCCTTCTGGGAATCCGTACAATATTCCTTCGACCACTGCGCATATCTCTCCTGGATTTTGACTGTTAGGCGATCAAGCGTCTCCCATGAGAAGTCAACACAATAATACCGATCGTCCGGATTGCCGATTGCATCGTAATAATCATACAGATAATAGTTTCTGCCGGTAAACCGCCCTTTCCTGTCATAATAAGCCCGGAAAAAGGGGATGATCCCCTCGAGAAGGTAATCGCTGTGGAAGTAGTAGTCCATCGCCATGAGAGCCTCAACCGGTGTTATTTCGCGGTTTCGCATTTGCAAAACGAAATCATCACAGGGGAAATCCTCATAAAAGTGCTGACAAAAATAGCCCTCAACGGCAAGCCAGTAAAAAAGATAGGAAAACGGACCTGCCGCATACTCGTAGAGCTTGTCGCTTTGTTCCTCCGTAAGACTGTCGATATCAGCTATCCCGTTCAGGCGCATATATTCATTTGCTGCTGCATCCCATTCCCATTTGCCTTTATATGTGAAGGCGTATTTCTGGTACGGAACAGTCATGACCGTATGCTTTTTCTTCTTTTTCTTGATGACATAAATGGTAATCGCAGACAGGATGAGCCCCAAAATCAGGAAAAGCAAAAATGCAGCCGTGCTGTCATCAAACGTCCAAAAAGAGAAGGACGTACAAGTGAAAAAGACCGACAGCTTCATCAGCGCGGAATTTCTGACCAGTTTCCCCTCTTTATTATTTATGCTCTTTCTCAATGAAATTACAGATATGGCTGTAAAAAGAGCCGTCGTTGCAAGAAAGGCGACGGCTATAGCCATCTCTTTTCCTGTGGCAATACCGAAAAATATCGCTCCGCCGAAAAAACAAACGCCGATAATGTCAACCAATATGCAGATCCCGTAAAATACTTTTCTCAGTAGCATTCCTTACCTCCGGTTTTGAAAGCCTGTTTTTATCTGGCCTTCGTAATTATAGCAGTGATTGCGGCATAATGCAAGGCGACGAAGTAAGCGCCTATCTGCCGCGTTGAATAGACAAAGGGAGGCGGCTTCTTTGTGAAACGCCTCCCTTCCGCTCCTTTTGGGTTGTTAAAGCGAGTTCAACAAATCGGGAAAAGGCTCCAGACTGCGGCGCAGGATGCCATGTATCTGGGCGATGGCCACGCCGTAGTTGACGATGGGCACGCCGGATGCCCGCGCACGGGCCAGCCGGTGCTGCATCTCTTTTTCGTTGAGCATGCAGCCGCCGCAGTGGATGATGAGATCATAGCCGCTGAGGTCGGCGGGAAACTCGCCGCCGGAGGTAAAGGAATATTGCGGCTTCGCGCCGGTATAGCGCTCGATCCAGCCGGGCAGCTTCACCGAGCCGATGTCGTTGCACTGACGGTGGTGGGTGCAGCCCTCGGAAATGAGGACGCGGTCGCCGTCCTTGAGCGCGGCAAGCCGGGCGGCGCCCGATACCAGCGTGGGCAGATCGCCCTTGTACCGGGCGAACAGGATGGAAAAAGAGGTGAGAAGCGTGCCGGGCGGGATGCGCTTTTCTACTGCGCCGAAGGCCTGCGAATCGGTAATGACCAGCCGGGGCGGCGTTTTCAAGGACGCGAGGACGCCTTCCAACTCCTCCGGCTGGCAGGAAAAAAAGACGCAGTGATGGTCCAAAAGCTCTCGCATGGTCTGCTGCTGGGGCAGGATGAGCCGCCCCTTCGGCGCGGAGCCGTCCACGGGGATTACCAGCACCGCGGTGTCGCCCGGCTCCAGCAGATCGGCCACCAGCCGCTTTTCCCGCGCCGACTGGGCGGCAAAACCGCCCAGTCGGTCTTTGAGCAAATCGACGTTTTCCCGCGTTTTGGCGCTGACATACAGCGCGTTTTCAGGCAGGGGGGGACGGTCTTTGAGCAGATCGGCTTTGGAAAAGGCCAGAAGGAGGGGAATTTCCCGCTGCTTCAGCAGGGTTTCCAGATCCCGTTCGAGGGCGCCCATGCCCTCTTTGGCGTCCACCACCAAAACGGCGATGTCGGTGCGGGAGAGGGTTTCCAGCGCCTTTTGCACCCGCTTTTGTCCCAATTCGCCCTCGTCGTCCAGACCGGGCGTGTCGATGATGACCACCGGTCCAAGCGGCAAAAGTTCCATGGCCTTTTTCACCGGGTCGGTGGTGGTGCCCTTTACGTCGGAAACCACCGCCAGTTCCTGCCCGGTAACAGCGTTGACCAGACTGGATTTTCCGGCGTTGCGCCGCCCGAAAAAACCGATGTGCAGCCGCTGGGCCGAGGCTGTTTCATGGAGACTCATACGGCGCCCTCAGAAGCGGAAGTCCCGCCGGTTGGAAGAGCGGATGTCCTGAATGTGCTCCTGCGCGATGGCGCGCACTTTTTCTTTGGGGATACGGGCAAGCTCCCGCCGGATCATTTCATAGCCGATCTGCTTCGTTTCAGGAGAGGCATAATCCTCCAGATATTCCGCCAGCGTCATCAGGGCGTTGGGATGGCAGCAGTTGAGGATCTGCCCGCTCTTGCACAGGGACATGAAGCGGTCGCCGGTGCGGCCCTCGCGGTAGCAGGCGGTGCAGAAAGAGGGAATGTGGTCGCTTTCCATCAGCCAGCGCACTACCTCGTCCAGCGTCCGCTTGTCGGACACGTCGAACTGCTCGGTGTCGTGGGGGCGCTCTTCCTGGGTATAGCCGCCCACCGAGGTGCGGGAGCCGCCGCTCACCTGAGAAATGCCCACCCGCAGCAGCTTTTGCCGCACCTGCTCGGTTTCGCGGGTAGAAACGATCATGCCGGTATAGGGGACGGCCAGACGGATGCAGGCCGTGATTTTGGTGAAGGTTTCGTCGCTGATGCCATTGTCAAACATATCGGGGTCAATGTCGTCGGCCCGCTTGACCCGGGGCACGCTGATGGTGTGGGGGCCCACGCCGTGAACGGCCTCCAGATGTTCGGCGTGCATGATAAGGCCGGCAAATTCGTATTTGTACAGCTCCAGCCCGAAAAGCACGCCAAGACCTACGTCGTCGATGCCGCCCTCCATGGCCCGGTCCATGGCCTCGGTGTGGTAGGCGTAATCGTGCTTGGGTCCGGTGGGGTGGAGTTTGAGATAACGCTCCTTGTGATAGGTTTCCTGGAACAGGATATAGGTGCCGATGCCGGCCTCCTTCAGCTTGCGGTAATTTTCCACCGTGGTGGCGGCAATGTTGACATTAACCCGGCGGATGTCGCCGTTTTTGTGGTGGACGCTGTAAATGGTTTTGATGCAGTCCAGGATGTATTCGATGGGGTTGTTGACGGGATCCTCGCCCGCCTCGATGGCCAGACGCTTGTGACCCATATCCTGCAGGGCGATGACCTCGGCCCGCACCTCGTCCTGGGTAAGCTTTTTCCGGGCGATGTGCTTGTTTTTCAGGTGATAGGGGCAGTACAGGCAGCCGTTGACGCAATAGTTGGAAAGATACAGCGGCGCGAAAATAACGATGCGGTTGCCGTAAAAGGCCAGCTTGATCTCTTCGGCGATCTGATATATTTTTTCGATTTTTTCTGGGATTTCGCAGGCAAGCAGAACAGAGGCCTCCCGATGGGTCAGGCCGGAGCATTCGCATCCGGTGGCCGTCTTGCGGGGACGGGCCTTTTCCAAAATGCGGTCGATCAGTTCCACGTCGTTTTTATGGGTTTCGGCATAGGCCAGCGTTTCGCGGATTTCCGCATCGTTGATGAATTCTTCGGCCTTGAGGGATTTGGGATCGTAAACAGCCATAGCGGTTTCTCCTTTGGATAAGTATGATTGATTTTTATCGTTGTTTTACGTCGCCCCGCACGGTGAGGAGGACACATCCGGCGGCCTGCATCCGCGCTCGAAGCTCATCCAGATGCTGCGCGGCCTCGGCGCCGGAATGCAGTTTGTTGTCATAGAGCTCGTAATCCTTGCGAACCGAGGCGGGGGAGAGATTGGGCATCACCACGTTGGCCCCTGCCAGAATGCCCTGCTCCCGGCCCGCCGGGTCAATGGTGCCCAGAGCCGTGGTGGCGGGGAGCAGCACCGGCGGATGGATCAGCCGGATGATGCTCAGCAGATAACAGGTCAGCTCCGCCGTGCCGGCAGGCTCATCCCGGAAGGGGGTGGCGTGATGGGGGATGAAGGGGCCGACGCCGCACATGTCGGGCTTGAACCGTTCGATGAATTTCAGATCCTTCGCCAGCATCTCTTCGGTTTGATGAGGCGCGCCCACCATAAAGCCGCAGCCAACCTGATAGCCCAGCTTCTTCAGATCGCGCAGGCAGCGCATCCGGTTGTCAAAGGACATCTCCGCCGGATGGAGCATTGCATAATGGGCGCTGTCCGCCGTTTCGTGGCGGAGCAGATACCGGTCGGCCCCCGCGAGGCGCAGGCGGCGATAGCTTTCGCGGCTCCGCTCGCCCAGTGACAACGTGACGGCGCAGTCGGGACAGCAGGCCTTGATCGCCTCGATCAACGCACAAAGCCGCGCGTCTGTGAACCACGGATCCTCGCCGCCCTGCATCACAAAGGTGCGGAAGCCCAGCGCGTATCCCTCACGGGCGCAGGCAAGAATCTGTTCCGGCGTCAGCCGATAGCGGACGCAGCTTTGGTTGCTCCGGCGAATGCCGCAGTAATAGCAATCGTTTTTGCAGATGTTGCTGATCTCGATGAGGCCGCGGGCAAAGACGGCGTTGCCGTAGACCGCGTTTCGCGCTTCCACCGCCTTTTTCGCCAGCAAAGCCGCCGCCTGGGGGCAGCGCTCTCGCAACAGGCGGGTATAGCCGGCTTCGGAAAGGCCGTGCTCCTGCTCCAGACGTTCGATCAGATTTTGCAGCGTCTGTTCCATCCGCATCCCTCCTTTTCCGGAATCAAAAAAGACCGCACCCGCATGGTACGGCCCTTGCTGCTTTTCCGTACCTTTCACGCAGAACGCATCTTAATGTCAGGTGTAATTATTGTAGCATATTCCCCCAAAAGATTCAATGAAAAAATCGTGTCAGCGGAAATATTTTTATATTCAGCGGCAGTTTCGGCAAAAAACACCGAAAAAGCGGTACGACATTTAGGTAGATTCACGAGTTGCATATTTTCTGTTTTGTGGCATAATAAAAATGGTATGATACACAGCACAAAATAGATAAAAATATGGAAAGCAGAGAAACGAGGTAACTGGAATGGCAAACACCGCAAAAGACATCATGAAAATGATCCGCGAGCAGGACATCAAGATGGTGGACTTCAAGATCGTGGACATCAACGGTCAGTTCCGTCACGTGACCATCCCCGCGCAGAATTTCAACGAAGATACCATGGTCAACGGCATCGGCTTTGACGCCTCCAACTACGGCTATGCCGTGGTGGAAAAGAGCGACATGGTCTACATCCCCGATCTGGACACCGCCATGATCGATCCCTTCTGCGAGATCAAGACCCTGAGCATGATCGGCAACGCCATGATTATCGACTATCCCAGCAACCGCCCCCTCAGCCAGTATCCCCGCAATATCGTTCTGGCTGCCGAGCAGTACATGAAGGACAGCGGCATCGCCGACACCATGATGATCCTGCCCGAGTTTGAGTTTTATCTCTTCAATCAGGTGGGCTGGAAGGTGGATCACGATGTGATCTCCGTGGCGCTGGACGCCGACCAGGCCCATTGGAACAGCGACGTAGAGGGCACTGGCTGCGTTGTTCCGTTCCAGAAGCATTACCACATCGCCAAGCCGCTGGACAAGACCTATGAATGCCGCAGCGAGATGTGCATGGAAATCGAAAAGGCCGGTATTCCCGTGAAGTACCATCACCCCGAGGTGGGCGGCGCCGGACAGTTCGAGATCGAGCCTCTGCTGGGCCAGATGTCCAAGATGGCCGACGGCAGCATGATGGTCAAGTACATCATCCACAACGTGGCCCGCAAATACGGTCTGACCGCCACCCTGATGCCCAAGCCCGTTTACGGCGAGGCCGGCAGCGGTATGCACGTCCATATGCTCCTGCTGAAGGACGGCGAGCCCGTCTTCTCCGATGACAACGGCTATTCCCACCTGTCTCAGGAGGCGCACTGGTTCATGGGTGGCCTGCTGAAGCACATCGCTTCGCTCTGCGCCATCACCAACCCCTCCACCAACTCCTTCAAGCGGCTGGTGCCCGGCTTTGAAGCTCCCGTTACCGTGGGTTACGCAACCTCCAACCGCTCGGCCGTCATCCGGATCCCCGCTTATGCCAAGAGCCCCAAGATGCGCCGCTTTGAGATCCGCAATCCCGACGCCACCTGCAACCCCTATTTCTGCTATGCGGCGCTGCTGATGGCCGGTCTGGACGGCATCAAGAACAAGATCGATCCGCATAAAAACGGATGGGGCCCCTATGATATGAATCTGTACGATCTCTCTGATGAGGAAAAGGCCAAGCTCCATCATCTGCCCACCCGTCTGGAGGATGCGCTGGACGCGTTGGAGGCCGATCACGATTATCTCACCGCCGGCGGCGTGTTCCCCGAGGAACTCATCAAGAACTTCATCGCCCGCAAGCGCGCCGAGTGCCGCGAAATCTCGCAGATTCCCCATCCCGTGGAGTTTGAGAAGTATTACAACATCTGATTTTATCTGTGTCAGTGCCCCGGCGGTTTTCCGCCGGGGCACTTTTTTCACGAGGACAGCAGGTTTCGGCGGGAACGGCTTTTCCTGCTTGAACGGCAGAGCGCGCACCGGGCTCGCGTGCAGCGGCAGCTTTGATTTTCCGGTCCGCTGCCGCAATAAGCTGCTGATTCTGCGCTGCCGTCTTTCTGTAAAGAAACAAAATAATTCGTCAATCAATCAGAAAAAGCACTTGACAAAACGCTTTATGCTGCGCGGAAAAAGCATTTTTTCCAAAGGAACGGCAAAAACCCCTGAAAAATTGTGAGAAAACCCGCCTGACTCCGCCCCACACACGGGATCGTTAACGATTTGTTCGGAGAATTTTTTTTGAAAGAGCCGCACGGGCTTGCAAGAGATGCGTTGGTATCATATTATTGTTTTACATATTTTTGTTTCTGGCGGACACACAGAAAACCACGGAAAGGAAAAGCGATGGGACGGCAGCCCGCGCTTTCGGGAGAAAATACCGTGAAACCGATTGTCAAAATACCGAAAAGGCGCATAATCGTTGCGGGCCTACGGGATAGGGGCAGTTGCGCCCTTTTTTCGGCGTGGAAAACAACGGAATACACAAAGCGCATCGACGGGGCGGGCGTACTGTGCCCCGCCGGGTCGTCGCGCTTTTTTGCTCCTTAAAAGGGGGATTTGATCTACACCTTCTATTCCAGCCGGGACGACCCGGCGGGAATCCATTCAAAACAAACGAACGCAAAGAACTAAAATGGAGGCGTCAGATATGAAACACAAAACAAAAAAGCTGTTTAGTATGATGATTGCATTCGTGATGGCGCTGGGTATGCTTCCGATGACGGTGCTGGCGGACGACCCGGCGCGAGTGACCATAGGTGACGGCAGCGATACCGATTTGTATGTTCCGAGTTATTCGTATTACAATTACGGAAAAGCGCATTACATTATCCCCGCGGATGAACTGACCGCCATTCACGGCAAAACGATCACGGCGCTGAAATGGTATATGACGGCCGCCTATCATAATCGTAATTACACCGTGATCCTGTCGGAAACGATGGAGGATACGGTCACAGAATTAAAGAACGTGTCTGAAGGCGCCGTTGTGTATTCCGGGGAAATCACGGCGGACAGCGAGATTCTTGTCACCTTTGACGTGCCTTATCTGTACGGCGGACAGAATCTCCTTGTTACCGTCCTTGACAATACCGGGAGCTATGGCTCTTCTCCTCACAACGGGTTTATCGGCACGAATAAAACAGGCGCGTCCTGTCTTGCGTACAGAGACGGCGCTGCATACAGCGCCAGTGAACAAGGTACGGCCACATTAAAAACTTTTTTGCCGAAAACGACGCTGATCTGCGGCGATATTACCCCTTCTGTCGTGGAGTATGACCTCTATATCGCCGGGACGCGGGTCACCAGCGGCAATGCGGGGGATTTGCGCGTTATCGACGGCGTGAACGTGGCCGAGGGCGGCGAAGCTCGCTATGACGCGGGAACCAACACCCTGACGCTGAGAGATGCGAGCATCGACGGGGCGCCGTACAGCAACTACGGCAACAAGGCCACGATCTCCGTGATGAACACCATCAAGACCTTTACCATCCGCTTTGAAGGTACGAATACGATCGGCTGCGAGGGCAATACCGACGGCATGTGTAACGCCGCCGTCGCCGAATATCCCCTCTGGATGGGCGGCGTGCAGGTGACCAGCAAGAATCTTTCCGGCGAGGGCTGGAACTTTGACCCGGAGTCCGGCACCCTGACCCTGAATGGCTACACCTATGTGGGCGAGGACTACCAGGGCGGTGGGGACTACCCCGAATGCGGCGCGATCTATACCGGGGTCGCCGACCTCACTCTGGTTGTTGAGGGTGTCAACACCGTCAAAGAAACCGGCGGCATCAACGGGCACTACTGCAGCAATGGCATCGTGGCGACAGACGATCTGACAATCACGGGCAGCGGCACGCTCAACGCCATAGGTGGCACGCCGATCCCCATGGGGAACGGACACGGCCAGAGTCGCGGCATTCGCGTTATGGGCACCTGCACGCTCGCTGCGGATTTCACCGGGATACTGAACGCCACAGGCTCGGCGCTGTGTGCCACGGCCTTGCAGCGGAGGCCCTTATCGTGAACGGCGGCACGCTCAACGCCGCAGCCGGAGATAATACAGGCGGACAGTCTCTCGGCATTGTAACGAACTCCGCCACCATCCATGGCGGCACAGTCGCGGCCACCGGTGGCGTTCCGACCAGCGGTTCCAGTTATGGCTTTGGCCGAACGGATTTGACAATCAATGGCGGAACCGTCACGCTGATCGGGGATACCAACGCATTTTATCCCTATGATACCCTCACGCTGGGAGACGGGGTGATGGCGGTTGCCTTAGCCAGCAAGACCGGCGCCGACGCGACGGCATACGATCCCTCGCAGTTGTCAACATACAAATACATCCAAACCAGTTATGAGCTTCCCGTCATCACCGTTGCCGCCCCGGTACTGCCTGCTGCGGGCAAATTTACCAATAGCAAGACCATTGAGATAAACTGCGAAACGGACGGCGCGAAAATCTATTATACCACGGACGGAAGCGAACCGACCCAAAACAGCACGGAATACACCGCGGCTTTTACAATCAACAAGACCACCACAGTCAAGGCGATCGCGATATTGAACGGACAAAGCAGTGAAGTCGCGTCTGTCACGTATACCAAGAGAAGCGGCGGAAGCGGCGGCGGAACGTCTTATCATGCCGTCGTGGCGGAAAATGCGGAAAATGGGGCCATAACGGCGCGGCCCTCCGCTGCGGCTGCTGGAACGGTTGTAACGCTCACACCTGTGCCGAAGGAAAGCTGCACGGTAGAGCGGGTTATTGTAATGGACAAAGACGGGAAGGAGATCCCGCTGACGAATAATGGTGACGGCACTTATCGTTTTACCATGCCGAACGGCAAAGTCACTGTGGTTGCGACCTTTACCGAGATCGAACATGGCGCTGTTTGTCCGTCCAAAGGGTTCTCTGACATTGATCCCAACGCATGGTATCACGAGTATGTGGATTATGTTGTCAGCAAGGGCTTGATGCAGGGCGTGGCGAACGATCGGTTCGCGCCCGACATCACCACCACCCGCGCCATGATTGTGACCATTCTCCACCGGCTGGAAGGCAAGCCTGCGGTAAGCGGCAAAGTCTCCTTCGACGACGTGGAAGCCGGCTCATGGTATGCAGACGCCGTGGCATGGGCCGAGGCTAACGAGATTGTCGGGGGCTACGGAGACGGAACGTTCGGCCCCGACGACTGCATCACCCGTGAGCAGTTCGCCGCGATCCTGTACCGCTACGCCAAGTTCAAGGGTTACGATGTGAGCAAGTCTGCGGATCTCTCCGGCTATGCGGATGTTTCCACGATCAGCGATTGGGCGCTCCCGGCTATCCAGTGGGCCAACGCCGAAAATCTCATTACGGGCCGCACCGCGACCATGCTTGTGTTGAGAGACAACGCCACAAGGGCGGAAGCCGCGGCGATTCTTGTGCGATTTCTTGAAAATGTGAAATAACCGATAACAATCCGAACAAACAGGGACGGCGGAGCACGCGCTCCGCCGTCTTTCTTTTCTTTTGGAAAAATACGGTGCGTCATCGCCTATGAAAAAACCATCCGAAAAAATATTTTTCGGATGGTTTTTGGTACGCCCGACTGGAGTCGAACCAGCGGCCTTTAGAGTCGGAGTCTAACGCTCTATCCAGCTGAGCTACGGGCGCGTTTCAAGCAAGGAGTATTTTACCACAGTTTTTTCCGTTTGTAAATCCCAAAAATAATTTTCTTTTCGACAAAAGGCGGATTTCGTCCACTTGCGTGATTTTTTCAGATGTGGTATAATACGGCAAAATCAGAAAATTGGGAAAACAACCCGCACAGGAGGTGTGCTGTGATGACTTATGAAGACATCAAACGGGATCCCACGATCCGCACCTATATCGCCCGCGCCGACGAATCGCTTCTGGCGTTAGGCTACACCGAGCACAGCTTTGCGCACGTGACCCATGTGGCCGAGATGGCGGGCTATATTATGGAGTGCATGGGCCAGCCGCCCCGGCAGGTGGAACTGGCGAAGATCGCCGCCTATCTCCACGACATCGGCAATCTGATTAACCGGGTGGATCACAGCCAGAGCGGCGCGATCATGGCCTTCCGCATTTTGGGGGAGATGGGCTTTGACC
>JAFZPW010000116.1 GCA_017552495.1 Clostridia bacterium
TATTTGAAAGGAAAGAGGAATTTTTATGAAGCACAAAGCAAAAAGACTGTTGAGCATTTTTCTGGCGCTGGCGCTGGTAATGGGCATTGCCCCTGTCGTGAGCCAGACGGCGCAGGCGGCGGAGAACACCGGCGGCAAGGCGATCGTGCTCAGCGCGGACGTGCTCGTCGGCCCGGAAGAGAAAACGACCAATGAAGGGAAGTATTACACGCCCAATTCCTACGTCTGGTTCGGCGTGAACGGAGCGGCGGAAAATCCCATCAAATGGCGGGTGCTGGACGCGGAGAAGGCGAACGACGGGGAGACGGCGGGCGCGTTCCTGCTTTCGGAGTATCTGCTGGCCGACGGGGTATATTTTCAGGAGAAAGTTCATATACACTCCGACGGCAAATATTACAAAGGCGACGGCGTCGGCGTCAATCACGATGATTGCGTACTCGCCAACGTATATAAGGGGAGCGACGGGCAGGCGTGGTGCAGTACGTTTGCGTCCAATAAGTCAAACTTTACCCCGACGGAGCAAAGCGCCATGCTGGGTGTGGACAAGACGGATGCAAAGACAGAAGCTGAAGAGCGTCTGTATTCCTTATCTTGGGAAGAAAGCGAGCTAAAAAAAGAAAAAGACAAGATATTTTTCCTGTCTGTGCGAGAGCTTGCGAAATATGTAGGAAATTATGACAAGGCTCCCGGGCTGACGGCGTCATTTGATGACGGCGGCAGCGCGGGCGTGTGGTGGCTCCGTTCTCCTAACGCGGACCACACTTACGACGCGGGCGCGGTCCTCGCTGACGGCGGCCGCGTGAGCAGCTACATTTACGTCTACTACGATTATGCGGCTCGTCCCGCTTTTAATTTAAATCTGGACTCAGTCCTCTTCTCATCCGCCGCCGCAGGCGGCAAGGAGGCCGGGGCAAGCGGGCTCGCGCCGGTGGAGCCTTACGCCGGCAGCGAGTGGAAGCTGACGCTGAAGGATACGGCGAACCGCAGCGCTTTTTTAGCGGCCGTCACCGCCGTGGACGGCGAAAAGCTCACGGTCGCGTGGTGCGGGGCGGAGACCGGCGAGAACGAATTTCTCTCCGCCGTCATAAAGGACAATGCCTCCGGCGCGCTCACCCACTACGGGCGGCTGGCGGAGCTGAAAGCTGAGTCCGACAAATACGGGACGCGGGAAATCGACCTGAGCGGCATCGAGATGACGGACAAAACGCTGTGCGTGTTCAACGAGCAGTACAACGGCGAGAAAAAAACCGACTACGCCAGCAAGCTTGTCGAGCTCCCCACGGACGCGCCCAACGCATACCCCGTAGAGCTTTCGGTGCGTGGGTTTACCGTCCTCAACTACTGGAACGCCGTGAAGCCCAATGATTTAACCATCATGATGTACCTGAAGCTGAATCCCGGTTACTACATGGATCTAGGCTGTAACACGCTTCAGGTCGAGATCGGCGAAAATGTCTACGGCGAGGAAGCCTTGTATCAGGCTGCGGGGGATCCTGATCTATTCTTTGTATTTGTAGATGTATACGACCCGGCGAACCCAGACGGCGGCTTCTCGGGCAAGGTGAAAATCACATATACGGCGCAGCCGATCCCCTACGACATCACCTACGAGCTGAACGGCGGGACGAACAACGAAAACAATCCCAAAACCTATACCGTTGAAGATACGATCCCCCTCGCGGCCCCCGAGCGGAGTGGATATACCTTCGGCGGCTGGTATGACAACGCTGAGTTCAGCGGCGACGCCGTGACGGAGATCCCGGCGAACAGCACCGGGAACAAGACGTTCTGGGCGAAGTGGACAAGGAACAGCTCCGGCGGCGGCATTGTCACGCCCAGCTATCCCGTCACACTCCAGCAGCCCGACGAGGGCGGCACGGTGACAACCAATCCGACGAGCGCCAGACCCGGCGCGGTGGTGACGGTCACGCCGCAGCCCGAGGAGGGGTATGAGGTCGATACCGTCACGGTCACGGACGGGAGCGGCAAGGAGATCTCGGTCACCAAGAACGGCGACGGGACGTTCACCTTCACCATGCCGGGCGGCAAGGTGACGGTGACGGCGACCTTCAAGGAAGCGGCCCACGACTGTCCCTCCGCAAAGTTCATCGACGTGGACGAAAACGCATGGTATCACGAATACGTGAACTACGTCGTTGAGCACGGCCTCATGAACGGCATTTCGGCGGACAAATTCGCCCCGAGCATGACGACGACCCGCGCCATGATCGTGACCATCCTCTACCGGCTGGAGGGGGAGCCCGCCGTGACGGACGCGAATCCCTTCGATGACGTGAAGGACGGACAGTGGTACACCGACGCCATTATCTGGGCGGCTGAAAACGGTATCGTCGAGGGCTACGGCAACGGCAAGTTCGGCACGGCGGACAGCATCACCCGGGAGCAGTTCGCAGCGATCCTCTACCGCTACGCGAAATACAAGGGCTATGACGTTAGCGTGGGACAGGACACGAATATTCTCTCCTATGACGACGCCTTTGATGTGAGCGAGTGGGCCATGGAAGCCATGCAGTGGGCCTGCGGCGCAGGTCTGATCCAAGGCGACAATAACGGCGCGCTCCGTCCCAAGAGTGAGGCCACAAGAGCCGAGGCCGCGGCAATCCTCATGCGGTTTATCGAGAATGTGAAATAACCCATAAGAACAACGCTAACGAACAGGGACGGCGGGGATTGCTCTCCGCCGTCTTTTGTTTCCTTTGGCAAAAACACCATACATCAACATGGCGAAAGAAGGAACATTTAAGAAACAGGACATCTGAATACAAAAGATACGTCGAGGACGCGCAGGCAGGCATCGTTATGCCCGTTTGCGCGTCCTCTTTCGTATGCTTCGGGACAATTTGTCCCGAGGCAGGCTGTCCCGGGTGCCGTTCATCGCCCGGCTCCGTTCAGATCGGAACAACACAAATCTGAACGGAGGATATACAAATGACCATTATCAATTTGCGGGAGTTTTACCCGTGGTACATAGAGGATCAGTTTATTGAAGTGACAGACGAGGTGGCCGAGGCGCTGAACGAAAGAATGCTCTATGAGGCCGCCCATTATCGGCGTGTCGTCCGCAACAGGGCGCAGTACTCCCTTGATTGTGATGACGGGATCGAGTATTCCGTCTGCCAGCACGAGCCGTCCCCGCAGGAGCTTGTGGAACGGCTGGAGCTTTTCTGCGCTCTGTGTCATGCGCTCAACTCTCTGCCGGAAACGCAGGGTCACCGGGTGGACGCGCATATCATTCTCGGTCTGAGCTACCGGGAGATCGCAGTCGCCGAGGGGGTGGATAAAAGAGTCGTGCGGAGATCCGTCTTGAAAGGTCTGCGGCAAATGAAAAAATATTTGCAAAAAAATCTTTAAGGGGGGGCTCCATTTCGCTCTTTTTTGTCCTTGGTATATGAGAGGACTTTTTGATCCTCTCTGACAATAGCGGCAGCGAGGAGCGCATGGACGATTATCCCTGTCCCCTCCGAGCCGCCGCAGGGGGGCGTCCCGCCTGTGATGTTGTCTTATGACAGGCCGAAAAGAGAAGCGGGACGCTCCCTTGTGAAACTTGAGGACATTTTGTCCCAAAGCAAGAAAGGCAAAGGCACGGCGCCGCGCGGCGTCGTGCCTTTGTGCTTTTCCATAGTTTTTTTCCGAGGAGGTAGTCATGGACGGAAAACGCGCCACCCTGAATGTAGATGGTTACGAGATTACGGCTTCCTTTGCCCCGCGTAGAAACGAAATTGTATGCGGTCATGTGAAGCATATCCTTTTATCTGCTTTCGCCTGTCAATCCCAGCGCAAAGAGCGCTCCGGCATCCTTGCGATGCCCTCAGCGCAGAGGTATAATAATAGTGGGGATAGTCCCTGTGTTCCTTGACAATTTCATACTTTCCATGAATCAAACCATCCGCAAATCGAAGAACGATTTGAAAGGATGGATCGACAAATGAAAAAACGAGTTTGCTGTTTATACCGTGTTTCCACCGATAAGCAGGTGGATCACAATGACAAAAATCAGGCCGACATTCCCATGCAGCGAAAAGCCTGCCATAAGTTCTGCGCGGACAAGGATTGGATTATCGTCCACGAAGAACAGGAGGGGGGAGTGTCCGGCCACAAGGTCCGAGCGGAAAATCGCGATAAGCTCCAGACGATAAAAGAGCTTGCCTTGCAGAAAAAGTTTGACATTTTGCTGGTTTTCATGTTTGACCGCATCGGACGCATTGCAGACGAAACGCCCTTTGTAGTAGAGTGGTTTGCGAAGAACGGCATCGAAGTCTGGAGTACACAGGAGAGCGAGCAGCGGTTTGACAATCACACCGACAAACTCACGAATTATATCCGCTTCTGGCAGGCCGACGGAGAAAGTGAAAAAACCTCTATTCGTACAAAAACTGCCCTCGGCCAACTTGTAACAGAGGGTGGTTTTAAGGGCGGCACGGCTCCCTATGGCTATGACCCCGTAAAAAGCGGGCGCGTCAACAAACGCAAGCACGAGGTTTTCGCGCTGGCCGTCAATGAGGATGAGGCTCACGTCGTCCGTATCATATACGATAAATACGTGTATGAGGGCTTCGGTCCGCAGCGGATCGCAACGTATTTGAACAGCCTCGGGTACAGGGCCCGCTCGGGCAAGCCGTGGCATCACGCAAGCATACGTGGGATTCTCTGCAACCTGACCTATACCGGCGTGCTCCGCTGCGGGGAAAGCCGCTCTGAGGTGCTTCCGCAGCTGCAAATCATTTCTCCCGAGCAGTTTGAGTCGGCGCAGGCGATCCGTGCGGATCGTTCCAAACGGGTACAGAATGAACACCATGTTCCTTTGAATACGCGCGGCGCCTCTCTGTTAGCCGGAAACGTGTTCTGCGGGCATTGCGGCTCCCGTCTGACCTTGATACCAACGGCAGGCGTTATCCATGCAAGGACGATCCTGACCGTATCGTGAAGCGCGTCCGCTATATCTGCTACGGAAAGACCCGCAAACAGACCGAATGCGACGGGCAGACGGGCTACACGGCCAGTATTCTTGACGGTATCGTGGATAAGCTGATCCGTCAGATATTTGAACGTATGAAAGCGCTGCCTAAGGAGGAAATCGTCGGACTGCGTTATCAGGAAAAGATGGAGGAGCGCAGGCTCCTAATCAAAAGTATAAAGGCCGACTATAACAAGGCCGCCGATCTGGCCATGCTGAAAGCGGAAGTGGTAAAAACCCTCCGCGGGGAAAGCACCTTTACCCAGGAATTGTTGGGCTCTTTGATTGCTGACTCCGAGACAAATTGTCTCAAACTTCAAAAGCAGTTGGAGGACGCCCAAGCAGCCTACGACGAAGGGCAGACGGTTATGGCGGCTCTGAACGCGCAATACGCCGATCTTATTTCGTGGGCCGATATGTATGACACGGCGGCCATTGAGGCCAAGAAGATGATCGTGGGGTGCATTATAAACCGCATTGAGGTCTATCGGGATTATCGGCTGCACATTTTCTTCAACATCGACTTTGAACAGTTCAAGCTGGGAATTGACATTGCTTCGCTCGTGGCATAAAAAACTCGCCTCTTTTCAGAGGCGAGTAAAAAGCGGTACTTCCTGAATGTTGGTGGAGATAAGCGGGATCGAACCGCTGACCTCTTGAATGCCATTCAAGCGCTCTCCCAGCTGAGCTATACCCCCAAATTAGGAAGAAGCCGCTTATTTATGAAATTGTGGATTGCAAATCTCAACCCTGTGATAACGGGGGTACGTAACCGTACGTGCTGGGCTCCCAGCTGAGCTATACCCCCAGATTTGGGCGGTCATTTCCCGACCGCTCATAAACTATATCATAAGCGTGCGGGAATGTCAAGCACAAAAATCAAAAAACCGCAAAAACTTTTGTCTGGCCGCCGGATTACCCCTCTTCCCGACGGATGCGATCCTCCCGCTTCAGTCGCTTGCGGTTATAAACCTTTCCGCTTGGCACCGTGCGGGACACAGGATTCAGCCCGTTCCAGTTTCTTCTCTGGCGGGCGTTTTCCTTTTTCTGTGCCTTTTTGCTCTGCTTGCGAATGGGTACGACGGGCATATGCGCGCCTCCGTTTCTCTTTTTTCTCAGTTTACCGCTTTTTTCTGCGGTTTTCAAGAGAAAGCGCCCGGTTTTTCTTGCAATAAGCGGGAATATTGCGTATGATAAAGGCAGCATCCCGCTTGCCTGCGGAGCGGGATGGAGATCTTGGCGTCGGCCGTCCCCGCGCCGAGGAAACCTGCTGCAATTCAAATCAAATCATGATCCGCCGCCCCGTGCGGCAGAAAACGAGGATTCATCCTATGGACACGAAGCAATCCGCCCCCTCCAGGCCGAGACTTATTTTACCAGCGTCATCCGCCGCGCCGCACTTGCGGGCAACGAAGAGCGCATCACCGAGAGCCAGGCTGAGTTTTTTATGACCTGCCCGTCCGAAAATCTGGCCCACGCCCGCCATGTGGAGATGGAGCGTCTCACCTTTATGAGCATCTATATGGCCGTGGTCGCCGGTGCGCTGGCCTTTGTTTACGGCGTCGGCAACAACGTCATCCGCATCGGGATCACCGCTCTGCTCATCGTCGTAGGCATTATCACGCTGCTTTTGACCAAACGCTGGCGCGAGGCCTTCCAGGAATACAAGGAGGCGGCCCGCACCTGCTATCATTTGTGGTTTGACGGTCTCTTTCCCGCCGAGGTACAGGGGCACGTCCCTGATCTGGGCGAAAAACTGCCCCATTATCTTTACGCCTTCGACGTGAAGCGCCTCTCGATGGTGGGCCGTTTCCGCATCCGCACCGACCGGGTAATTTTTGTCTTCAATTTCGTGATCCTGCTGGTGCTGGTCTTTTCGCTGGTTTATTTTATCGTTTGTCTTTGATCGGAGGAAACATATTATGATTAAGTTGATTGCCACCGATCTGGACAATACCCTTCTGGATCGCAAAGGCTCCGTCCCGTCCGCCACGCTGCGTGCGGTGGAAAGGGCCCGGGCCATGGGCGTGCCCACCGCCGTGGTAACGGGGCGCTCCTATGCTTCGGCGGGCGTCATCGCCCGCCAGTTGGGCGGGAATGTCCCTGTGATCTGCTACAATGGCGCTATGATCCTGCGGGAAGGGGAAGAAACGCCCCTGTACGAAAGTTACGTCCCGCAGGAGGTGGTCGACGGCATCCTTGCCTTTGCCAGAGAGCGGGGGCTCTATGTCCAGCTTTACGACCACCATGTTATTGTGGTGGAGCGGCTGCGCCGCGACGCCCATCCCGATCCCGATCTGTCCTTCACCGCTTATCGCGAAGCGGGAGATTTTTCCAAAATGTCCCCCTTCCCTACGCCGAAACTGCTGCTGTCTGCCCCGGCGCAGCAGGCGCCCGCCCTGCAAGCCCAGTTGGAGGCACGCTACGGCGACCGGGCCTATTTCGCCCAGTCCGAACCCTATCTCATCGAGGTGATGGCCAAGGGGACCCACAAGGGCGCGGCACTGGAGCGCCTGGCGGCGCTGATGGGCGTGGAAAAAAGTGAGATCATGGCCTGCGGCGACAATACCAACGACATCCCGCTGCTTGAGGCCGCCGGCGTATCGGTGGCGGTGGCGAATGCCGTTCCCCGGGTCAAGGAGATCGCGGCTTACGTCTGCTCCCACGAGCGAAGCGCAGGCTTCCGCGAGGCAGTAGAGCGATTTGTTTTCGCACCGCGGAAACGCTGACGGGAGGCAGTTATGCAATATCGTCCGGACAAATACGGAAACCCCATCTCGGCGCTGGGCTTCGGCTGTCTGCGCTTTACGCAAAAGCTGGGCGGCATCGACCTGGAAAAGGCCGAGCGGGAAATTTTAGCCGCCATCGAGGCGGGAGTCAACTATTTCGACACAGCCTATGTCTACAACGGCAGCGAGGCAGCGTTAGGCGAGATCTTGTCCCGCAACGGTTTGCGGGACAAGGTAAAGATTGCCACCAAGCTGCCTCACTATCTGCTCAAAACGCCGGACAGCGTTTCAGCGTATTTTGACGAAGAGCTCCGGCGGCTGCACACCGATCATGTGGACTATTACCTCATGCATATGCTCAACGACGTCGCCACCTGGGAGCGCCTCAAGGCGCTGGGCGTTTTGCACTGGCTGGAGGCGCAGAAAGCCGCCGGCGTTATCCGGCAGGTGGGATTCTCCTATCACGGCAATTCCGATATGTTCTGCCAACTGCTGGACGCCTACGACTGGGATTTCTGCCAGATCCAGTACAACTATATGGATCAGCACATACAGGCCGGGGTCACCGGCTTGAAATACGCCGCCTCCAAGGGCATCCCCGTCATCATCATGGAGCCGTTGCGGGGAGGGCGGCTGGTAAACAAGCTGCCCAAGGAGGCAAAACGCCTCTTTGAAAAGCATCCCTCTGGACGCTCGCCCGCCGAATGGGGCCTGCGCTGGCTGTGGGATCAGCCGGAGGTGACCTGTGTGCTTTCCGGGATGAACGCGCTGGAAATGGTGGCGGAAAACACACGCATTGCCGATCAGGCGCTGCCCGGCTGCTTTTCCGATGAAGAGCGCGCCTTTCTCGATGCGGCGGCACAGGCCATCAACCGGGGCACGAAGGTCCCCTGCACCGGCTGCCGCTATTGTATGCCCTGTCCCCAAGGCGTGGATATTCCCGGCGTCTTTGCCGCCTACAACCGCCGCTATTCCGACGGATGGTGCGCCGGCCTGCGGGAATATTTCATGTGTACCGCCCTGCGGAAGTCCTCTACCGCCGCCTCCAACTGTATCAAATGCGGCAAATGCGAGCTGCACTGTCCCCAAGGCATCGAGATCCGCAAGGAGCTGGATCGAGCCCGGGCCACGCTGGAAGGGCCGGTCTACAAAATCGCCCGGGCCTATGTCCGCCGGTTTATGAAATATTAAGGAAATACTTATGAAAAACGCTTATTTTGCCGGAGGCTGTTTCTGGTGTCTGACGCCCTTTTTCGATGCGCTGGAGGGCGTCCAGCAGACAGAGGCGGGCTATTGCGGCGGCGACGAGCCGTCACCCGATTACGAATCGGTGAAGGCGCAGCGCACCGGACACCGGGAGACCATCCGGGTGGAATACGACGACCGCGCCATTTCTTTTGAAACGCTGTGCAAGGTATTTCTGGAGGGGGTAGATCCCTTTGACGGCGAAGGCCAGTTCATCGACCGGGGCCGCTCATATACGCTGGCGGTTTATTATGCCGACCAGGAGCAGCGGGACACGGCCGCCCGGCTGTGCCGTCTGCTGGAGGAGTCCGCCGGAAAACCTGTGTTCGTCAGTCTGGAACCGCTGAAACCCTTCTGGCCCGCCGAGGAAGTTCATCAGAACTATTATCAGAAAAATCCGGAGTCCTTTGCACGGGAACTGGAAGCTTCAGGCCGGGCCGCCGCCGGAAAAGCCTGCCCCATGCGGAAAAAACGCTTCTAACGGGAGGAACAACCATGTTGACACTGTGGAAAAACTGCGAGGTTTACGCCCCCAGACATCTGGGTCGGCGGGACATCCTCATCGAAGGCGGCAAAATTGCCGCCGTGGAAGGCAGCCTGAGCCACTGGCTCACCGCGCCGGAGATCGACGTGCGGGACATGGAGGGCGCCGTGGTCTGTCCCGGCCTGGTGGACATTCATGTTCATGTCACCGGGGGCGGCGGCGAACAGGGGCCGGCCTCCCGCACGCCCGAGCTGCAGCTCACCGATTTTACCTTAAACGGCGTCACCTCGGTTGTAGGGCTTCTGGGCACCGACGGAGTTTCCCGCGGGCTGGAAAACCTTCTGTTGAAGGTGCGGGCGCTGGAGGAAGAGGGCATCTCCACCTGGGCGCTCACCGGCAACTACCGCTTTCCCACCAAAACCCTGTTCGGCGATGTGGAAAAGGACATCGCCCTCATCGACAAATTCATCGGCGTCAAGACTGCGCTGGCCGATCATCGCGGCTCGTCCGTCACCGGGCAGGAGCTGGCCCGGCTCGGCTCCGAAGCCCGCATCGGCGGCATGATCTCCGGCAAACCGGGCTATGTCACCATCCACATGGGTGGTCACGAGCACCGGATGGACGAACTTTTCTGGGCGCTGGAGCACTCCGAGGTGCCTGCAAAAACGTTTCTCCCCACCCATTGCTGCCGCACGCCCGAATTGATCGCCCACGCGGTGCGGCTAAACAACCTGGGCGCATACATCGACTTTACTGCCGAGCTGCCGGACAATGAAGCGGGCACCGCCGCGGCACTGGCCAGCGCGCTGCGCCAAGGCGCCGCGCCGGAGCGGGTCACCATGAGTTCGGACGCCGGCGGAAGCCAGCCCTCCTTCAACGAAGCGGGCGAATGCGTCGGCCTCACCTATACCACCAGCGTCACGCTGCTGCAGGAGCTGCGCCGCATGATTTTCCGTGAAGGACTTTCACTGGAAACCGCGCTGCGTTTCTTCACCGAAAATCCCGCCCGTCTAATCGGACAGTCGGGCAAAAAGGGTACGGTGGCGCCAGGAGCCGACGCCGACCTGCTGGTGCTGGACGAGGGATATGCCGTCCGCCATGTGATGGCGAAGGGCAAGATGGCCGTATGGGAAGCGAACGCTTTGATGAAGGGAAAATTCGAAAAATAACGCATCGGACAGAAAACAGCCGCGGAGAAAACGCTCCGCGGCTTGCTTTTTTCTTTCTGCCTTTATTCTGGAAAAGTTCTGATGAGATCGGGGAAATTCCCTCTTAAAAAGTGCCGGTATTCCGGATGCTCGATGGCGCTTTCATATTCTTCCCGGATGGTCTTTCTGTTCCATTCCCGCATCGCTTCCGTCATTTCTTCGTAGCGGACAATGGTAAGCAAGCCATCTTTTTCGGCTTGAAGAATGGCGGCGCAGGCATCCGGGATAAACTCCGTTCCGGTAATGACCGCCGGAATGCGGCTGGCGGCCGCGTCCGGAATCTGAACGTCAAACGCGGCTTCCGCAATGTGCTCGACGCTGTAAATATATCCCGCGACGCCCCGATACGTTTTTTCCAGTGCGTTGGGATAGTATTCTTCCAAGCGCTGCGTTCCGTCCGGGTTGAAGCCGTAAGGCCCCCATTTCTGCCATCTGCCGCGATGGTCAAATCCGGTTTCCCGGCAATACTTTTCAACGGCATTACTCAAATAAACAAGGACATTTTCCCGCTTTTTTGAGAAATAAACCAATGGGATCCCATGGTTGGAACTATGCGGCTCCAGCCGTTTGATCCCCGCTATGGACGACGCATGGTAATACATATATCCTCCTCAGCCGCTTTTGCCGTTTCCAGACTGCCGGAGCCCCGCTCCGAATGATCCACGAAGCGTTCCGGCGTTAATTCATAGTCCACCGACGACTGCCAGTTGCCCAACTGATCCCGCCAGTTGTGTTCGTTGACCCGGAGCTTTCGGAATCCCAAAAGTTCATAAACGTGCTGCGCCCGCGTGTTGGTTTTATTGGTGTCGAGAACGATTGTTTCGTATCCCATGGCAAACAGCCGCCGAATGAGCAGACGCAGGATCGTTCGTCCCAGACCCTTTTCCCGATACTCGGAACGACAGATCTTGATTCCGATCTCTGCCGTGCGAGTGCCCATGCTGCGATAGTTCATCTCGCCGATGGGGACGCCGCGATATTCGATCATCAGCCGCCGTACCGTTTCATCGCTGTCGCCCGCAAGCTGCGCTTCGATCGCTTCCGCCGTCGTATTCAAACCCAATGGAAATCCGGCATGGGCCATGACGCTTCCGTCGTTCCACCATGCGGCAAGTTGAACGCAATCGGCCTTTTCCGCGTTTCGGATGCAGATATCGCCTTGTTCAATCAACATCTGATTTTCTCCTTTCTCCCATCCGCGCAAGCGAGCCGGACGCGCCGGTCTACCGCCCGAACAGTTTCCCGATGGCGTCCACCGCCTTTTCCAGCCGGGTTGCCACCGTTTCCAGCGATTGCACCAGCCGGTTCAGAGCGCTTATATCTACGCCCTGAAGATTTTCCGCCGCGCCGGAAAGCGATTTGACCGCGCCGTTAAGCGCGTCCATATCCACGCTGCTCAGATTGTCGGCCGCCTCCTTCAGCGAGGCTGCCGTGGCATTAAGCCCCGCTGCGTCTATCTGGCTCAATCGTTCCGCCGCCCCATCCATGGAAACCACCGCCCGGTGAAAGGCGTCCGGATCCATCTGCTCCAGCGCGGTCTCGATCTGCCCCGTCCACCGGCGTAAAGAAAGAAAAGCCGCCGCCAGCAAGAGCAGCAGCACGGCCAGCAGTACGGCGATCACCGTGAGAATCGTCGTTTGCCGCCGCATCAGGCGAAACTGCCCGGCCTGAGAAATTTCCCGTTCGCTCATAACCGCGCCCTCCTCATTCCACCGCCACCAGCCGGGTGCTGTCTACGCCAGACACGGCGTTCAGCGCCTCCAGCAGTTCCTGCGTGGAAAGGAACATTTCGCTCACATCCAGCGTCACGGTGACGCTGGCCCGCCCCCGGATGGGCGGACTTTGCGTGATGGTGAGGACGCTGCCGCCTTTTTCGGAGATCCGGGACAGCACGGCGCTGAGCACGCCGTGTTCGTGCCGCAAGAGCATGGACAGCACCGCTTTGCGGCCGGTGGCCATCTCCGAAGGCTCCAAAACATAATCTTTATACTTATAATAGGTGCTGCGGGAAATGCCCACCCGGCGAACGGCCTGGCTGATCTCTCGCACCTGGCCCGATTCAATCAAACGCCGCGCCTCCACGACCTTTTCGTAGTAATCAGGCAGAATGCTCTTGTGGATAATCAAATATTGCTCCAGCATAAAAACATCCCTTTCCCGGCGAATACGCCGTTAAACCCATGATACACTGCCCGGCCAAAAAACACAAGTGTTTTTTTGTCGCGGACAAAAAATTGAAAATATCCCTTGTGTTGTCCTTTTTTGTCTGCTATAATGATTTTAATTGTGCAGAAAGGACCGTTTCTATGTTCACTTGGGATTTTGTTTGGGACATCCTGTGGGATGCCCTGCTGGATACGCTGAAGCTGCTTCCCTTCCTCTTTTTGGCTTATCTGCTGATGGAGGCGTCGGAGCACCGCTTCTCGGAAAAGATGGAAGCGCGTCTGCGGCGCATGGGGAAGCTGGGCCCGCTGGTGGGCGCCGCGCTGGGGTGCGTGCCGCAATGCGGCTTTTCCTCTGCGGCCGCCAACTTTTACGCTGCCGGGCTGATCTCCCGGGGCACGCTGCTGGCGGTTTTTCTCTCCACTTCCGATGAGGCGCTTCCGCTGATGATTACCTCGCCCGGAGGGTGGCGCATGATCCCGCCGCTGCTTTTGAGCAAGGTGGCCGTAGGCATCGCGGCGGGCTTTGCCGTGGATCTGATCCTGAAAAAACGTGGCGCAAAGCGCGAGCTTTATGACCTCTGTGAAAACTGCGGCTGCGAAGAAGAGGGCGGCATCCTCCGTCCCGCCCTCTGGCACACGGGGCATATCCTGCTCTTTATTTTCTGCATTAATCTGCTGCTCAACGGGGCCATCGAGTTTTTGGGACAGGAGCGTATCGCTTCGATCCTGCTCCACGGCTCGGCCCTTCAGCCCTTTGCCGCCGCGCTGGTGGGCCTGATTCCCAACTGCGCCGCCTCGGTGACGCTGACTCAGCTCTATCTGGCGGGCAGCCTGAGTTTCAGCGCCTGTCTGGCCGGGCTTTGCTCCAACGCAGGCATCGGTCTGGCCGTTTTGCTGCGCATGAACAAGAGTAAACGGGAAAATTTTCAAATTATCGTAACGTTGTATCTGGTTTCGGCGCTGTTTGGTCTGGCGCTGCAGCTTCTGCTGTAAGGAGGATTTTATGGAAAACACCCCCCGCCTTGTAACAAAACGGCTGGTCTTGGACCGGCTGACCATGGCCGACGTTCCCCAGGTGGCCCGCTGGCTCTCTTCGGACGCCGTGTGCCGGGGCCTGCTCCTGCTCCCCCACCGTTCGCCGGAGGAATATGCGGAGATGATCCGCCAGATGGTGGAGCAATATGATACCGCCGAGGACTATTTTCAATGGGCCATTCGGGAAAACGGCGTCTGCATCGGGCGGATGTCGCTGGTGGTGAACCGCCGGCATCAAAGCGGCATGATGGCCTATTCCTTGGCGGAAAGCGCCTGGGGCAAGGGATATATGACCGAAGCCCTTACCCGCGTCATTGACTTCGCCTTTGACGAGCTGGGCCTCAACCGCATCGAGGGCGACCACTTCGTGGAAAACCCCGCCTCCGGCCGGGTCATGGAGAAATCGGGCATGAAAAAAGAAGGCTATGCCCGCCAGAAATACTGCAAGGAGGGCGTTTTTCACGACGCCGTGCTCTATGCGGTTTTGAAAAGCGACCAACGATAATCGCAATAACATTAAAATCCCCGCGGCGCCGCCGCGGGGATTCCTGTTTTCACCGCTCAGTTTTTGGAGCGAAACATATTCAGGATATCGTCAAAGGGATCATTTTTCTTTTTGGGTTCTTCCCGCGCAGACTGCGCGTCCTCGGCCACAGCGTGAGAGGGCTCGCTCTGACGGGGGATTCCCTCGCGCATCTTCTGCACGAAATCCGGCACCTCCAGATCGTCCTTGGGCGGCTCGGGCCGCTTGTCGGCCGTCTGCTCCGCAGGACGCTGGAAGGGCGCGTCCTCTTCCGTCACCTTCGCGGAAAGCGTGGCAAGACCGGTTGGCTGCTTGTCAAAGCCGGTGGCTACCACGGTGATGCGCATCTCGTCGTCCAGCGACTCGTCGATGGCAGCGCCGAAGATGATGTGCGCGTCGGGATGCGCGGCCTCCTGCACCATGGCAGCAGCCTGTTCCACTTCTTCCAGTCCCATATCGGGGGAGCCGGTGATGTTCAGCAGCACGCCGTGCGACCCGGCGATCGAGGTTTCCAGCAAGGGGCTGGCAATCGCCATCTGGGCGGCTTCCACAGCCTTTTCCTTACCGGAGGCACGGCCTACGCCCATGTGGGCAAAACCGGCGTTTCGCATGATGGTAGCCACGTCGTTAAAGTCCAGATTGATGAGGCTGGGCACAGTCATCAATTCCGAAATGCTCTGCACAGCCTGGCGCAGCACATTATCGGCCACTTCAAAGGCATTGAGCAGGGTGATTTTCTGGTCGGAAACCAGCTTGAGGCGCTCGTTGGGGATGACCACCAGTGCGTCCACCTTTTCCTTCATCTCGGTGATGCCCACGTTGGCCTGCTCGATGCGCTGACGGCCCTCGAAAGTAAAGGGACGGGTAACCACACCCACGGTCAAAATGCCCATATCCTTGGCGATCTGCGCCACTACGGGAGCCGCGCCAGTACCGGTTCCGCCGCCCATGCCGGCGGTGATAAAGACCATATTGGCGCCCTCCAGTACTTTGCGAATTTCTTCTTCGCTCTCCTGCGCGGCCTTGCGGCCCACCTCGGGCACGCCGCCGGAGCCCAGCCCGTGCGTCAGTTTTTCACCGATCTGCAGTTTGATGGTGGCCGCGGAATAATTGAGGCATTGCTTGTCCGTGTTCATCGCCACGAAATCAATCCCCCGCAAGCCGCCCGTAATCATGCGGTTCACCGCGTTGCCGCCGGCGCCGCCGACACCCACCACTCGGATGGCTACGGTGTTGTCAGTTCCATACTCAAAGGAAAATCCCATGCTACGCCCTCCATTATGTCAACTTTCATTCGTTCGCCGCGGGAACAAATCGCGCCTTTTGCGTGTCGGAGACATCAATCAGTCCCCTCACGTTCGCGCCCAGTTTTTCCTCAGTAATCAGGCGCAGATAGCGGATCTTTTTTTCCAATTCCTCCGTGGAGCCGATGGCCACGGTAAATCGGTTGGTATAAGTAAACCGGATGTTATAGGGCTCGGAAAAATCCACTTCCCCTATATCTGGTAGTATATCATTATCTTTCGCAGTATTCAATAACAAAAATGCGGGTTTTTGCAGATCTTCATCAGAAAAATTCGCATATTTCCCGATTTTCGGCTTTTTCAGGGTCAATCCGCGCAGATAACACAGCCCTTCTGGCACCTCCTTCACCTGCTCCAGCAATTTCCCCTCGATGTCGATGAGCCATTTTCCCGTTCCGCCGATGGGAACGGTCTTGTTCTTGTCCTTCGGATCGGGCGTCATGGCAGGTTCATCCTCGATCACAGCCACCGGCACGCATTCGGTGACCAGGATCTCCACCCGGTCAGGCAGACGGCGGCGCATCTGCACCGTGTGCAGATAAGGACAAGCGTCGAAGATGCTGTTGATGGCGCGGAATTTATTAAACAGGATCAGGTTGTCGCCCTCCCGCAGACCGGAGGCTTCCGCCACCTCCTGAGCGGAATAACGGGTTTCGCCGCTAAGCGTGATGCTGCGCACCTTGAAAAAGATGGTCATGGCGGTGAGGATCGCCGCTGCCGCCACCACAAGGCAGAGCAGCACCAATACGGCAGGTGCGCCGCCGCGGCTGTTGCGGCGCCGGCGGCGTCTGCTTGTTGATTGTTTTCTCTGCTTGGCCATTTTCAAGCTCCTTTTTTACACGTCCTCATTGTTCCGGCGGATGTCCGCGCCCAGCGCGGTGAGCTTTTCCGCCAAATGTTCATATCCTCGATCCACATGGGTGATATCCTCTATCCGGCTTTCGCCCCGGGCGGCCATTGCTGCGATTACCAGGGCTGCGCCGCCCCGCAGGTCGGTGCAGCGCACCTGCGCGCCGCAAAGCGCACCCCCGGTCACCAGCGCCGTCCGGCCGCTGACGCGGATCTGCGCCCCCATGCGGACAAGTTCTGGCACATGGCGATATCGGTTTTCAAAAATCGTTTCCAGAAAGACCGACGTTCCCTCGGCGGTACAGGCCGCCGCCATCAGCGGCGCCTGGGCGTCGGTAGGAAAGCCGGGATAGGGCATGGTCCGCACGGTTGGCAAGCCCGAAAGCCGCCGCACCGCTCGCAGCGTAATGTTCCTTCCGGCGGTCTGGATCATGCATCCCGCCTCGGAAAGGCATTGCAGCACCGTGCCAACGTGCTCCGGCTCGGCGCCGGTAAGCGTGATCTCGCCGCCGCAGGCGGCACAGGCGCAAAGATAGGTCGCCGCCTCGATCCGGTCGGGGAGGATGGTGTGCTCCACATCCCGGCGGGGCATTTCCCCCGACACCCGGATGACGCTCTCGCCTCCGCCCGCCACCTCTGCTCCGCTTTTGCGCAGATAGTCCTGCAAATCGGCGATTTCCGGCTCCCGGGCGGCATTGATGATGCGCGTCGATCCGCCGCAGGCAACGGCCGTGAGGATGGTATTCTCTGTGGCTCCTACGCTGGGAAAACTGAGGATCACATCGACGCCCCGCAGGTCGCCCGCGCGGCAATAGATGTCTCCGCCCTCTTCCCGGATCTCTACGCCCAACTTTTGCAGCGCCTTGAGATGCAGGTCGATGGGCCGTGGGCCGATGTCGCAGCCGCCTGGCAGACTGAGCCGCGCCCGGCCGCAGCGGGCCAAAATGGGCCCCAGAAAGATAACGGAGGATCGCATTTCCCGCATGAGCTCGTGGGGAACGTCCCACCGCTCTACCGAAGAGGAATCCACCGTGACGGTGTCCCCCTCCCGCTGCACCCGGCAGCCCAGATGCCGCAGAATCGCAATGGCTGAGCGCACGTCCCGCAGGTCGGGACAGTTATGTAGGATGCTCCGGCCGCCGTTGAGCAGCGTGGCGGCCAAAATGGGCAAAACACTGTTTTTTGCCCCGCTGACGGGCACTATCCCCCGCAGGGGCGCCCCTCCTTGAATCTGATAGTAAGCCATAGTCCGCTCCTTTTCCGGTATGATGCGCCATTCTATGCTGTTTGTACGCTTCCGGTGCGGGAA
>JAFZPW010000117.1 GCA_017552495.1 Clostridia bacterium
ACAAGGACGAGCAGCCGGAACAGTGTGGTTTTTCGCATAGATACCTCCAAAAATTATCATTCTGCGGGGATGTCCCCTGAAAGGAGCGTCAGCAACTCGGCATAAAGGGGCTCGGCCCGGCGGCGGAAGGTGTTTTCCAACAGGGAGCATTGTCCGCGGGTGAAGGTTTGCAGCCGCACGGTAAGCAGCTCGGTGTCCCGGTCACGGATGCCCAGCTCCACGGTATAGCTTCCATCTGGATTTTGCTTGTGCTCCGCCCGGATGGTGGCGTCTCTGCGGATTCTTGCCAGCACCCGCAACGATGACCGTTCAGCCTTTTCCCGCACGCTGAGGGGCAGACCGGAGGCCAGCGTTTCGATGGCCTTTCGCCCAACGGGGGTGAGGTAATAGCGCGCATCGCCCTTTTCATCTTTCGTGCCGATGCATTTGGTTTCCCGCAGACGCTGAAAGGCCGTGCTGAACTCAAAATAACCAAAGGCACCGTCGATCATCACCGCGTCCAAAAGATCGGGCTCGCTGATGGGATTGGGGAAAAAGGTGAGGGTATAGAGGATCAGATACATCACATCCTGCTCCTCACGGATAAAACCGGGGCCGAGATAACTCATGGGATTCCTCCGAAACGAATCAAAGTAAAAACAGATCAATTGCATTTTATCATGTTTTGATGAAAAAGACAATTCACATCTTGCAATTTTCTGTGATTTCGGAGAAAATGGGTTCAGACCCATGTTTATCTGTAAGGAGGCGGTTTTATGACCCCGGAGCCCCTGATTCCCAACCGGCTGGACGACGAACACGACGCACTGGTTATTTTGGATCAGACGCTTTTGCCCGCCCGGATTGTTTATCGCTCGCTTTATTCCACCGAAGAGATCTGCCGTGCCATTCAAACGCTGCAGGTGCGGGGCGCGCCCGCTATCGGCGTCGCTGCGGGTTACGGCGCTTACCTCGCGGCAAAATACGCGATGCAAAGCAAACGGGAGGATTTTTTCGCCTCGTTTTACGGGGCCTGCGACGCGCTGGCGGCTTCCCGCCCCACGGCGGTCAACCTGTTTTGGGCGCTCAACCGGATGCGAACCTGCGCCGCCGGTCATGGAAACGAGCCGGTTTCCGAGATTGTGGCCGCGCTCAGGCGCGAAGCCGAGAATATCCATCGGGAGGATATCGCCCAAAATCTTGCCATCAGCGAACACGGGCTGGCGCTTTTGCGTCCCGGCGACGGCATTTTGACCCACTGCAACGCCGGCCCCATCGCAACCTCCCGCTATGGGACGGCGCTGGGACCTATCCTGCTGGGGCAGGAGCGAGGCTATGGATTCCGGGTGTTTGCCGACGAGACCCGTCCACTGCTGCAAGGTGCGCGGCTGACAGCCTTTGAACTGCAACGGGCCGGGGTGGATGTGACGCTGATTTGCGACAATATGGCGTCGGCAGTGATGAAAAACGGCTGGGTACAGGCCGTTTTGGTGGGCTGCGACCGGGTGGCCGCCAACGGCGACGCCGCCAACAAGATCGGAACCTCGGGCGTGGCGATCCTTGCCAGACATTATGGCATCCCCTTTTACGTCTGCGGTCCTACTTCTACCGTGGATTTGGACACGCCCACCGGGGAGCGGATCCCCATCGAGCAGCGGGATCCCGAAGAGATTCGCTCGCTTTGGTACGAAAAGCCCATGGCTCCCGCGGGCTGCAAAATCTATAATCCCGCCTTTGATGTCACCGATCACAGCCTGATTGCCGGTATTGTCACCGAAAAGGGCGTGGCACGCCCGCCTTTTACCCAATCGCTGCGGGCGATGCTGGAAAAATAATTTTTTTGATAAAAAAGCGTCCGCCTCCGGCATATACTGCACCGGAGGCGATCGTTTTTATGGAAAAACAACAACTTCTGCCCGCCCTGGAGATCCGTCAGCTTGAGGAGGAGATCGGGCGTGCGCAATGTCTGCTTCAACGCCCTGTGCTGACACCCGATCCTTTTGGATTCAACGCCTTCTGGCAAAGCGGCGTACGGGGACTGCGGCGGCGGGCCGCCGCGTACCGGGAGCCTTTTCCGGCGCGTCTGACCGCTGATTGGCAGGAGACTCGTTTGGACGCCATGGCAGTATCCGGCTTTCTTGACGTTGCGATTTGCGTGGGGTATGCCGATTGGCGGCTGGAACGGATCGCGGGGACTTTTTTGCGGGGAAGAAGGGGGAGGACGCCTCTGGGCGCGCTGCTCACCGCCGAGGGGCGGCGGCGTCTGCCTCCGCTGATTTCGGAAAAGGTGCAGCAGCTCGAGAAGCGGGGCGAAGCGCCTATTTTCCCCTCCAGACTGCGAAAGGATGAGGTCGTCCTGCATCCCCACCGCTATTATCTTACCGACGAGGGGCTGGCGGTCTGGTTTCCCCAGGAAAGCATCGCGCCCCGGACGGCGGGTCTGCCCACGGTGTTTTTTTCCTTTGACGAGATTCGCGGCCTGCTGCGTTTTTTGTTTTGAGATTGCAAATCCCCGTCTTCTGTGTTAAACTGGGAAAAAAGCCCGGCGACGGGCGATTCGGAGGCGCTGCATGGAAGAACGGAAAAAGATTCGCCCGCTGGGGGTCATCGCGCTGATTTTGGCGGCGCTTTTGCTGGGGACAGCCTGCTTTCTTTGTGCCGGACTGGAGGATTGGAGTCTGGGGATTGGCCGATGGGGCGTATATTCCACCGGCGCGCAATCGCTCTATCTCACCGAGGCATATCGTCAGACCGGCCCCGACGATTTGCTCATTACCGACCGGCGGCTTGCTCCCGGCGACGGCGCTTTGGTGACCTATCGGCAAAACGACCGCCGGGTGGTGGATCTTTACGACGAGCTGCTGGGCCGTCCTGTTTTGGACGACGGCACGGCGCGTACCGAGGCCGAACAGGTGGCTTATTTCCTGCGGGACGCCGGCCGGATTCTGCGGGGGATGCATCGGTTTCGTTATGGGATCTGGACGGCGGCAGCCCTGCTGGCGCTGGCTGTGATGCTGCTTTTGGCCACAGCGGGAGCCCGGTGGCGGAAGCGCCAGCAAAAACTCATGCGGAACAATTTCCGCACCTTTGGCGAAAAATATGCCCGGGAAGATGAAGATATGGATTATTGATGCGGATTTCAGGATAAAACCGCGCCACAGAGCGTCTGCGGCGCGGTTTTTTTTGTTTGATTTCGCGGGATCAGGCATTGTGCTCCGGTTGGTTTTTCGGCGTTCGGATCTCGATGCTTCCGCCGGTTTCCAGGGTTTTTCCCTCCAAAAGCAGAAGCTTTTGCGCCAGCAGGCGGGAAAAACCGCCGATCACCGCCGATGAGGTGATGAGTTCCACGGGATCGTCGGTGGAAAAGTCTGATGCCGCATCATGCCCCAGAATGCCGCCGGCTGCCAGCCGCACCTGCTGAGTGAAAAACTCCGCCGCGGCGTGGTGACGCCGCACATAGGCGTCGTAACGCGCTTGCACCTGCTTTTCCGGCAGACCCATGGGGAGCAGAGCTTGGAGGGTTGGGATGCTGAGACTTTGCTTCAGGGTGCAGATCATAATGAGATAGGCGATATGGATCCGAAAATATTTCTTTTTCACCGGCTCGGGCATGATCTTTTTCCGAACATAGTTGTTGATGGCGGCGGCGGTGACTACTTCTTCCTCCTGAAGTTCGGGGGGCATATAGTCCAGATAGCGCTTCAAAAGCGAAACGACCTGCTCCATATAAAGGCCGAGATTCGGAAGATCTTCCCAATAGGGAAGCCGGTAATTTTTCAGATAAGTCTCCCAGCGACGCAACTTGCCCGCGATAAGGGCCTTGTCATAGGACACGGTGCGCACCTCCTTGGTTGAGATACGTTTAGTATATCATAATCTTTGCCCGATGCAAGAAAAAAAGAATTGTTTTGTCTTGACATAATAAAGAAAATGTGGTAATATAATCTCACGGATTAGATTTGCATAAGGCAGATCGTTGTGTGGCGGCTGTTTTATGCGCTTCCGGTCAATTTGTCCTTTCATAGATACTCATCATAAATCCTCATTTTCCTCATGGCAAAGGAGCAGACGGATTTTCCGCCTGCTCCTTTGCTGTTTTGCTTCTTTTTTCCTGTTTGTGCAAAAAAGAGGCCGCTTTTTCCGTCAAATAGCGATTTCCGCAAGGGCGTGTTATAACGGCTTTGCCGGCAAAACAAACGAAGGAGGAATCGCATGACAAAGACGGAATTTTGCGTCACCTATGTACTGCCCGCGCTGGTGGCGGCCTGTACCGCCGTGGCGGGATTTCTGGGGATGCAGATCAAGGCGCTGTGCCAGCGCTATCTGGACAATCGAACTAAGCGGGATGTGGTACGTACCTGCGTCCGCGCCGCCGAACAGCTCTATCACGACTTGGGCGGCCCGGTGAAGCTGCGAAAAGCGCAGGAGGGGATCCAGGCCATGCTGCGGGAAAAGAATATCGCCATTTCCGATCTGGAGCTCAATGCCATGATCGAGAGCGTGGTGAGCGAATTCAACTATGGTCTCGGTGTGGGCCGGGGCGGATGGCTTTGTGAGGAAACGGAGGAAACGCCATGAAAGCGATGGCGTGGCGGCGCATCCCCGTTTTGACGGAGCGCGGCGATGCGGACGCAAACAGTTATGTGGATCCCGGCGATCTGTGCGAAATCACCGGGCCGGGCAGACGGGGGCTGTTTTCCGTGACTTATCCCACCCCGCGAGGCAAAAAGACCCGATGGGTGGCCGCGCTCAACGGATTTACGCTGCGTCAGCGGGATTATGCTGCGGTAGCCTATCCCGCGCCGGGATATCCCGCCGCCACGGTGAAAAGCGGCGGCTGCGGCGTGTGCGCCGCAACAATGATCGTTGGCACGCTTTGCGGCAAGCAGGTCGCGGTGGGGAAAATGGCGCGATTTGCCATGAACAGCGGCGCGAGAGTGTCCGGCGGGACGGATATGCGGCGGCTTTCGGCGGCGATTTGCGGTCGCTATGGGCTAACCTGCCGTATGACCTCCGACGTAAACGCGCTTCGGCAACATCTGCGATCCGGCGGCTGCGCCATCTGCAACGCGGCGGGAAACGGGATCTTTTCCACCGGCGGACATTATATCGTGGCGCTGGGAGAACTGGATGGCCGGGTGTGCATCGCCGATCCGGGCATTTACAGCGGGAAATACGCCTCCCACACCCGCAAAGCGGCAGTGACCCTGCAGGGCGAGCTGCTGCTGGCGGATTATGCCGTGGTGGACAAGGACTGCACGGGTCGTGCGCCGCGGTATTATCTGTTTCAGAAGAACTGACGAACCCGGCGCGGAGACCTGATCCGCGCCGGGGTTTCTCTGCAATTCTGAAGAAATCTGAAATTCGCAAATTTTCTTCCAGTATATGGAAAAACTGGCTTGCTGGATATTGTCGAAGACGGGGGAATATGGTATAATGATTTCGAGTAAAACCCGCCCGCTTATGTGGAAAGGAACGATCATGAAAAAGTTTTTCTTTATACTTCTGTGTCTTGTTTTGCTGCTGTCCGCGCCGGTTTATGCCGCGGCGGCGTTTTCCGATGTAAAAGCCACCGATTGGTTTTGTCCTTATGTCAGCGACCTGACAGACAGCGGCGTAATTAACGGTTATCCAGACGGCACCTTCCGCCCGGAAAACGAGGTGCGGTATAACGAGGCGCTCAAACTCATTTTGCTGGCGGCGGGCTATCCCAAGCAGGAACCCGTTGGCGGCGATTGGGCCGGGGGATATCTGATTTTTGCCAGGCAAAAGGGCTTTTTGCCGGAGGAGGATTTGGAACTCACCCGCAGCATCACCCGCGCCGAAGTGGCGCATCTGGCCGCCCGGGCGCTGCTGCTTGCGCCTGACGGCGGAATGTCTCCCTTTTCCGATACAAACGATCCCGAGGTTACGGCGCTTTATAACGCGGGAGTGATCCAGGGCGAGACTTCAGGCGCCGCGCTGCTGTTTTCCGGCGACCGCTCGCTTCGGCGCTCGGAGGTCAGCGCCATCGTCTGGCGGATCCTGCTGTATTTTCAGGGACAGGCGGCGGTTTTTACGCCTCCCGAGGATCCGCAGGTGATCCTTACGCCGGAGGGCGAGACGCCTGCCGCACCTGTTCGGCCGCAGGAGCCTGCCGATCCCTCTGGAACAGATGCGGTGCCGGAGGGCAAGATCCGTTACCGTGACAGACTGATTGACATATTGGAGGACGTGCCTGTGTTTGCTTATGATCCCAAGGATTTTTATCTGGAAAACGGCCGGATGCGCTGCGCCGACAGAAATCTTCGCCTGGTGCATGGCATAGATGTTTCCGTTCATCAGGGAATCATCGACTGGAAGCGAGTCAAGGAAGA
>JAFZPW010000118.1 GCA_017552495.1 Clostridia bacterium
CGCGACCTTGGAAAGCGTGACGCCCACCGCCAGAATACCCGCGTCGGGTATCAGGCCGAAATACAGGAACATCATCTGGATGACCTGCTTGACCGTCTTTCCGATGGATCGCGAAAGGGACACATCCAAAAACACGCCCACGATGGTGGCGTAAAAGTCCACCGAAGCGATAAACAGCATCCACGCCAGCGCCTGGAGCGGGCTGGCTCCCAAAAGAAGCACCGCCGCGATCATGGCGGGCAGCAGATCCAGCAGGCAGTTGACCGTTCCGGCCAAAAGCGACCAGAACATCTTTGCCCACGCGCTCTCCGGAATCATGATGAAATAATCCATTTTGGTGTCTTCGGCCAGCGGATTCCCCAGCGCCCGGAAAAATGTCAGGACGCCCAGTGCAAGCGCCACGGGAAGCAGCGTGCGGGTATGCAGCACAAAGCGCAGCAGGATCGAAAGCGCCGCTGCGGCAAACAAATAGGTTTCGGCGGTTTTGGTAAACACATGGAGATGCGCGAATCGGAAGCGGTTATAGAGCGACTTGAAGAAGAACACATTGGCGCCGAAGCCGTGTTCCATGCCATCGCGGCGAAGTTTTTCGCTGCGATCCTTTTTCCGGCGGACGATGCCGGTGCGGCTCTCCTGTGCGCGGCGGAGCAACTCCGCCACCTCCTCGGATTTTGCCATGGCGTCTTCATAAAAATCGGCTTTGATTCGCCAGATCAGATAAATCAACGCCCCTCCGCCAACGATCAGCGCGGCAAGATAGAGCAGTGCGGAAATCGTTTCGCCCGATGCGGCGTGTACGCAAAAGCCCTTGAACCAGTCCCAGACGGGGATCAGCCGGGAAGCCGGAGCATTAAAAAAGCGCAGTGCAGCAGGAACGATCGCCTCGCCGCTGCTTTTCCAGAACAGCGCGAACCCAAACGCCACCGCCGCCAGAACGGCATAAATGCCGTAGCGCAGATTCTTCTGAAAGCCCGGGTGATTGGAGCCGAAGGTATAAAGAAGCACTTGCAGCAATCTGGAATAGACGATGAGCAGCGCCCACGCCAAAATAACCGCCAGCGCGGCCCACAAACTCAGCCCCAGACGAAGCGTCAGGTTTGGAAGCTGCGCCAGCAGATAAACGCTGCCGAAAATGGCCGTCCCGATCTGCGTCATCAGCCGGAACATCAGCACAGATTGCGGCTTCATGGGCGAGGCAAACAGCAAAGGCACGTCGGCAGGCAGGAAAATAGCGCTTCCGCTCTTATCCGCACGCATGGCGTTGAGCGCCAGAAGCAGTAGCACTACGCCGCCGGCAACCAGCTCGAGTACGCCAAATTTTGTTTTTGGATCGGCAAAAACTGTTTCGATCTCTTCAGCAGGCAGTGTGATTTCTTCCGAAATGATCTCACCTTCGGGTGGAGACGGTGTCTGTTCGGACAATTCGGAAAGCTTTGACACGCCAAATCCGATCAGGCCGCCAAGCAGTGCGCAGACCAAAATAAAAATGATGACCCAGCTTTTGAACATCTTTTTTAATTGGTTCTTAAAACTGTGAAACGCATAATACCCGAACAATCTCATTTGCTTTCATCCTCCCCGGAGGGCTCTTGGATCGGACGCGAAACGTCCGCTGCCTCTACGCCCTCGGTAACGGTAAAAAAGAGTTCCTCCAGCGTGTGGCCGTCGCGCTCCAGCTCGCTCCGGGTGATGTTGGCCCGCACGACGCCGTTTTGCATGATGAGCGTCCGATCCCACAGCATATCCACGCTGTCGATGATATGGGTGCTCACTAGCAGCGTTTTGCCCTGGGCGCGCATCTCCTCGATCACAGCCTTCAGTTCTTTGATGGCATGAGGATCCAGACCAATCATCGGCTCGTCCAACAGCAGCAGTTTGGGATCGGGCAAAAGGCCCAGACAGATATTCAGCTTTTGCTGCATACCCTTGGAAAGCTCGTCTCCAAACTTGTTCTTTTTGTCGGACAACTCAAAACGATCCAAAAGCTGCTGTGCCCGGGTTTTGTAATCCGAAAGGCGATAGGCCCGGGCGAGAAACGCCATATGCTCGGAAACGGTAAGGTTGGGATAAAGGGAGGGAATCTCGGGAATATAACCCAAAATCCGGCGGGCCTCGGTGGTTTTGTTGGCATAACCGTCCACAACGATCTCGCCGTTGTAGCGCAAAAAACCGATGATAGACTTCATCAGCGTACTTTTCCCCGCGCCGTTTGGCCCGAGAAGGACGGTGACGCTGCCGGAATCCAGCGTAAAACTGACATTGTTGCAGGCAAGGAGTTTTCCGTAATTCTTTGTCAGATTGGTAACGGTAAGCATAAAAACCTCTTTCTGCACTTGTTCAAGCACAAAAAATAATATTTGTAAAACTGATAAAATTATATCATCAATTCGACAAAGGCGCAATAGGAGCGCACGCTTCCTCTCAAAAAGTCCAAAAAAATTCAAAAAAAGACTTGACTTTTTGATTGGTCTGCGGTATGATATCTCTTGCAGTCGCGGATGTGGCGGAATTGGCAGACGCGCATGGTTCAGGTCCATGTGAAAGCAATTTCATGGGGGTTCAAGTCCCTTCATCCGCACCAAACCTCAAAGCTTTTGCTTTGAGGTTTTTTTGTTTTCTAAAACCATCGCCGTAGAGAAAAGGGTTGACAAGATTGCAATTTAATTGTATACTAAAAATGTAAAAGGAAGGTGCAATTATGCGCATTACTCATGAAGCAGATTATGCAATTCGTCTGGTTTACGCGCTGATGACGGATCCGGCGCCGCTTGTCCCGGCAAGCCGTTTGTCGGAAAAAACCGGCGTAACCATTCGTTTCACGCTGAAGATCCTGCGGAAGTTGTCGCAGGCCGGAATCGTAACGGCGCAAAAAGGCGCCGCCGGCGGCTATTTGCTGGCTGTCCAGCCGGAGCAGTTGACCTTGGGGCACGTGATCGAATGCATCGACGGGCCGATTCTTCTCAACCATTGTTTAGAAGACGCCTATCTCTGCTCACGTGTGGCAGACAAAAACAATTGCCGCTTTCATCAGATATTCGATCAATTGAATGCAAAGCTCAAGCAGGAGCTTTACAGGATAGATTTCAAGAAACTTCAAAACGACTGAATGGAGGAAACAAGTATGAAAAAATGGGTTTGCCCGGTTTGCGGTTATGTTCACGAAGGAAATGAGCCTCCTGAGATTTGCCCTGTCTGCAAGGTTCCCGGCTCTAAGTTCACCGAAATGAAGGCTGGCGAAAAGCTGGCTGCCGAGCACGAGTTCGGCATCTATGCCAAAACCGTCAAAAACAATCCCGACATCAGCGCCGAAGACAAGGCCTACATCTTCGAGCAGTTGAAGGCCAACTTCACCGGCGAATGCAGCGAAGTCGGCATGTATCTGTGCATGGCCCGCATCGCCCACCGCGAGGGTTATCCCGAAATCGGCCTGTATTGGGAAAAGGCCGCCTATGAAGAGGCTGAGCACGCCGCCAAGTTTGCTGAACTGCTGGGTTCCGATCTGGAGCCCAACATGACCGAGTCCACCAAAAAGAATCTGGCGTGGCGCGTCGATTGCGAATACGGCGCCGTCAAGGGCAAGTTTGATCTGGCCGCCTGCGCCAAGAAGAACAGCCTTGACGCCATCCATGACACCGTTCACGAGATGGCCCGCGACGAGGCAAGACACGGCAAGGCGCTGGAAGGCATGCTGAAGCGGTATTTCAAATAAGGATCAAATCCTTGCACAAAGAAGGGGAGAGCATCCCCTTCTTTGTACAAATTTGTACAAAAAAGAGGGGATGCAAAAAATGCGCACAAAAACGTGCAAAACGATACAGCGCATCGCGTTCGGTCTTTTCGTGCTTGCGCTTTTCCTGTGTATTGCTTTGACTTTTCTGCAAACACCGCTCAAGCGTTTTTATTTGGCAGACGAACAGACGCTTACGATTCGCAGCATACCCTATTATTCCATTATCACCTGCTTGGTCTATGTCATTCTTGCACTGGTCTGGTTACTTGTGGTACACAGTCGGATGTCGCACGGCACGATTATGAGCGCCGGAATCATTTTGGCGATCCTTTTCGGCGTGTTCGACGCGATCCTGTTGCCGGCCGGAAACGGCCTGATCGCCATGTTTATTAGCAGACAGAGCGTAGACGCATTTACGTCCAACGCCGCGCTTGAAGCCGTTGTGTCAAATGTTCGAGTCCTGCTGACCGTGCCGGCAAAGATCCTGATCTTCCTGTCCATGGGCGGCAGGATGGGGAAGGATGCTTCACCGGAGTAATTACGAAGCCTATATTTTAATCCGAACTACTGACAGCCCCGCGGGAAAATCTCGCGGGGCTGTCTTTTACGGAAAAAGTTGAATTATGATGTAAGATGTAGTATAATACAAATTATAGTAGGAAATTAAGCGGTTCCGGATCGAAATTGAGGTGTTCCATGAAAAAACTGCTTGTCACTGTGCTGGCTGCGGCACTGTTGTTTTCGCTTTCCGCAGGGACGACGGCTCATGCCGCAGGCTATGATCCCATCATGAAGATCGGTCTGTTTTACGACAGTAACGCTCTGGTTGCAGCTAATCTGCAAAATGTGTCTGGAATGGACGTGGGATATGCCTTCGGCTATTTTGACGCGGAGCGGGAGTTTGTTTCCACCTATGAGGTTTATGACGAAAGCAAAGTCACGGTTTTAAAAAACGTCAACCTCTGGTTGGTGGGGAACGATTATCTTGAATCTGAGCCCGGTCGGTTTAATGCTGAGATCGGCGCCTATTGTCTGCAGGTGGACGATCTGTTTGACGACGCGGATGAAGCGCTTGACATCGTCGAGGCGTTTACATCTGCCGGTTTTGACGCATATTTCTGCTATGTGCGAGGCGGATTCCGCGTGAGGGTGGGAAAATACTGCTCTGCGGAAGAAGCGTCTTCCGCCCGGAGCAGCGCCCAGCGGGTAGGCTATGATCTGGTGCAGCGAGGCCCCAGTAATACCTGTTATACCGTGGTGGCCACCGGCACAGACCGCATTTTATACCAGTTGGATCTTTTGGGCGATTTCTCGCTGGGGATTATGCCCATGAGCCGTCAAACCTGGTTCAAACAGACCAAATACTATGGCGGATTTGAGTATTATCGGCCCTCCGGCGGTAATCTCAACGTAGTCAACGTCATTGGCCTGACGGATTATGTCAAGGGCGTGATCCCATATGAGATCAGCCCTTCCTGGCCGGTGGAGGCGCAAAAGGCCATGGCGCTGTGCGCCAAGTGTTACGCGCTCAATAATTATCACAAGCACAGCGCAAAAGGTTTTGACCTGTGCAACACCACCGACTGTCAGGTGTATCGCGGCGCCAACGGCGCCACAGCGGTCTCCGATGAGGCGGTGGAAGGCGTCAGCGGACGCTATGTGGTCTACCGCGGCGAGATCTGTGAGACTTTTTATCACGCTTCCTCCGGCGGCTATACCGAAGACGCGATCAACATCTGGGGCAAGGATATTCCATATCTCCGGGCGGTGGAGGATACCTATTTAGAGCGTATGCTGCCATACAGCAACACAATTACGCTGGACGATATCACCTGGATCCTGCAGGCAAAAGGCTATACCACGCAGCAGATCACCGACGTATATGTCAGTCGTTACAGCAATGTTGGAAACGTGCTGGAGCTGACTGCCGTTCAGGCAAACGGGCAGCGTCTGGTTTTTAAGGGTGACCGGGCACGCACGGCGCTCAACAGCCCCACCCGGGGCGTTACCGTCAGCAGCCACCGCTATACCATTTCCGGCGGCGCAAGCGGAAGCACCGTTTCCGTCAACGGCGCCGCCACACAGACGGGCGGACTTTACGCCATAGGCGGCAACGGCAAACCTGCGGCGCTTGATGCGGGCAGCGCCTATGTCATTACGGCAAACGGCGTCGGCCCGCTGCAAATCAACCAAAGTTCCGGCGACAGACCCGGCATTTACACCATCGCCGGGACAGGTTCGGGCCACAACATTGGCATGAGCCAATGGGGCGCTTATTCTATGGGGCAAAAGGGCTTTTCCTGCGAAGAAATCATCTCCTTCTATTACACCGGCGCAACCGTATCCTATTACGATCCGAATTGAGGCAAAGAATTTGAAAAAATCTGATTTTTATTACGATCTCCCCGAAGAACTGATCGCTCAAACGCCGCTGGCTCTGCGCGATCATTCCCGCCTGATGACCCTCGACCGCAAAACAGGCAAAGTGGGACACGAGCATTTTTACAATGTGATCGACCATCTGCATCCCGGCGACTGTCTGGTCATCAACGACACCCGCGTGCTTCCTGCACGGCTTTACGGGCAAAAAACCGGATCGGGCTCGGCCCCAGTTGAGGTGCTGCTGCTGGAAAATGTGTCAGACGACCTTTGGGACTGCATCGTTTATCCGGGACGCAGGCTGCGGGAAGGCGCGACGATCGCCTTTGGCGACGGAAGCCTGACCGCCACCGTTAAATCTGTGAAAGACGACGGCAACCGTCTGATTGCGTTTCATTACGAGGGAATCTTTTTAGAGGTGCTGGACCGGTTGGGTACGATGCCATTGCCGCCTTATATCAAAGAGCGACTGGCCGACCGGGAACGCTATCAGACCGTATATTCCCGGGAGGCGGGCTCGGCGGCCGCGCCCACGGCAGGGCTTCATTTTACGCCGGAATTGTTGAAAAAAATCGAGGAAAAGGGCGTTGATATTGTTCGTATCACGCTTCATGTGGGCTTGGGAACCTTCCGTCCCGTAAAAGAAGAAGAAATCACGGAGCATGTTATGCATTCCGAACGGTATTTTGTCAGCGAAGACGCTGCCCGGCGCATCAATGCCGCCAGGCAGAGAGGCGGGCGTGTGATTTGTGTCGGCACCACCTCGTGCCGCACCATCGAAACCGTCACCGATGAAAGCCATGTGACGCACGCGGGCAGCGGAAGCACCGATATTTTCATCTATCCCGGCTATCAATTCAAGGGAATGGACGCCATCATCACCAATTTCCATCTGCCCGAAAGCACGCTTATCATGCTGATTTCGGCTTTCAGCACACGGGAAATCGTGCTCAACGCTTATCAAGAGGCCGTACGCCAGCGCTACCGCTTCTTCAGTTTTGGCGACGCCATGATCCTGGAATAATGCAAAAAAGAGAGGGGACACTCCGTGATCTATTTGGAGATTGCCTGCGTGGTTTTGATGATCGTCTGCATCGTGCTTCTGATCCTGGTCATGCGCCGCAGCGTGGGTATCCAAGGGATGGACAAGCGACTGGACGAGCTGGAAAGCAAGGCAGGGGAGAGTCAGAAAAACGACGCAGCTCTGCTGGCCCGGCAGGATCTTTTGATCCGCTCGCTGGAAACCTCCATCGCCAAGATGCAGTCGCAGCAGCATGACGACATGATGCAAACCGACCAAAAACTGGCTCATATGCGCCGCGGGCTGGCCGAGGGGTTGGAGAAAATCAGCAGCAACAACCAGCAGCAGCTTGACGGCATCCGCAAAACGGTGGACGAAAAATTGCAGGAAACGCTGGATCGAAAGCTCAGCGACTCCTTCCAGCTTGTCTCGCAACGGCTGGAGCAGGTCTATAAAGGACTGGGTGAGATGCAGAATCTGGCTGTTGGCGTAGGGGACCTGAAAAAAGTTCTTTCCAACGTCAAAACCCGCGGTATTTTGGGCGAGATCCAACTTGGCGCCATTTTGGAGCAGATGCTGGCGCCTGAGCAATATGCCACGAATGTGGCCACCAAACCGGGCAGCCAAGCAAATGTGGAATATGCGATTCGTCTGCCCGGCAGCGGCGGCGAACCGGTCTGGCTCCCGGTGGACGCCAAGTTCCCGCTGGACGCTTACCAACAGCTTCTCACCGCATACGACACAGCCGACCCCGCCCTGGTGGACGCCGCGCAGAAGCAGCTTTTCCAGCGGGTCAAGGGCTTTGCAAAGGATGTGCAGAAGAAATACATCGACCCGCCCAACACCACGGATTTTGCCATTTTGTTCATTCCCACCGAAGGGCTGTATGCCGAACTGATCCGCGGCGGAATGGCGGAGGCGCTGCAGCGGGAATTCAAGGTGGCGCTGGCCGGCCCCACAACCATGGGCGCACTGCTCAACAGCCTGCAAATGGGTTTTAAGACCTTGGCCATTCAAAAACGTTCGAGCGAAGTATGGAAGATCCTCGGCGCGGTAAAAACCGAGTTCGACAACTTCGCATCCGTTTTGGAGAATACCAAAACTCGCCTCAATCAGGCGAATGATGAACTGGATAAATTAGTCGGCGTTCGCACGAGGCAGATCCAGCGCACGCTGAAAAGCGTGGAATCGTTGCCGGCAGAGGGCATTTTGCCCGGATTATCGGAGGATAATGGAAATGTTTAACTTGATCGCACAGGTGGGAAAGGCGCGGCGCGGCGTGTTTGAGACCGCCCACGGCGTCGTCCAGACTCCCGTATTCATGAACGTTGGAACACAGGCCGCCATCAAGGGCGGCCTTTCCGCCGAGGATCTGCGGAACATCGGCTGTCAGGTAGAACTTTCCAACACCTATCATCTTCACGTCCGTCCGGGGCAGGATGTCGTAAAATCGCTTGGCGGCCTGCACAAATTTATGAATTGGGACGGTCCGATCCTCACAGACAGCGGCGGATTTCAGGTGTTTTCGCTGGCCGTGCTTCGCAAGATCCGGGAGGAGGGTGTTCATTTCAACGCCCACACCGACGGACACCGCATTTTTATGGGTCCAGAAGAAAGCATGCTGATCCAGTGGTCGCTGGGGTCGGATATTGCCATGGCATTTGATGAATGCGTGGAAAATCCTTCGCCTTACGAATATGTCGCCCGTTCCTGCGAGCGCACAGCCCGCTGGCTCAAGCGGTGCAAAAACGAGTTGGAACGCCTGAAACTGCGGCCCGACACCGTGAATCCCGGCCAAATGCTTTGGGGCATCAATCAGGGCGGCACCTATGCCGATCTGCGGATCCGGCATATGCAGCAGATCGCGGAACTGGATCTTCCCGGCTACGCCATCGGCGGTCTGGCGGTAGGGGAGCCTGCTGAAACGATGTATGACATCATCGAGGCGGTGGAACCGTATATGCCAGTCGATCGGCCCCGGTATCTGATGGGCGTGGGCACTCCCGCCAATATCATCGAAGGCGTTGCCCGCGGTGTAGACTTTTTTGATTGCGTTATGCCGTCGCGCAATGCACGTCACGGACATGTTTTCACCTCGCAGGGTCATATCAATTTGAACAATGCCAAATACGCCACCGATCCGCGTCCGCCGGATGAGGCGTGCGGCTGTCCCGTGTGCCGCCGATATTCCCGGGGTTATATCCGACACCTGCTGAAATCGGGCGAGATGCTGGGAATGCGACTTGCTGTGATGCACAATCTGTATTTCTACAATCACTTGATGGAAGACATTCGCAGCGCCATCGAAGAGGGCCGGTTTGAAGACTTTCGCCGTGAAAACACGGAAAAATTCGTAAAAAGAATTTAAAACCCTTGTTTTTCTTTCTTTTATTGTTTATAATTGAAGTATTCTGAATCGGGAGGCACGTTCATGAAATCCAATTTGAAAAAAATCGCATTTACTGCCGGTGCGTTTGCCGGATTGTTCAGCATCCATTCTTTTGCAGAGTCTGCGTCTGCGGCTCCCGCGGGCGGGTTTGGGGCCTATGGCACCCTGATCTGGATGGTGGTTTTGCTGGGTGTATTCTATTTTATGCTGATTCGTCCGCAGAAAAAGCGGGAAAAGGCAGAGCGTGAGCTTCGCAACAATCTGCAAATCGGTGATAAGATCATCACCATCGGCGGCTTTACCGGACGGGTAATCAATGTTCGTGACGATGAAGTCACTTTTGAAACCGGCGCCGCCAAAACCCGCCTGACCGTAATGAAGTGGGCGATCCAGAGCAGAGAATCCACCGCCGCTTCTGCCGCCACCGCCGATTCCGGCGACGAGATCCGCACGAAGCCTGAAAAGCTTCCCGAGGAAAACCAGTAATCAAGCAGCCTCCTCCCGCATAGATTTCAACAGAAATGATGCGGGAGGTTTTTTTTATGGGCAAAAAGCAAAGCCGCCGCGGGGAAGCAGAGGTTTTTTCGATAAAACGTATCGTGATCGGCGGGGTCATGGGCTTTGCCGTAATCGTCCTGCTGACCTTTTGCGCGGCGATTCTAATCAACGAATCCATCCTTTCCATGGCGCATTGCCGCCTGTATGGGCTTGTAATCCTTGCGCTGGGAGGATTTTGCGCGGCTTTGTGCGGCGCCGGTGGCAATTCCAAAAAGCTGGTGTGCGGATTTGGCGCGGCAGCGATCGCTTTTTTAATGGTAATCATCCTGGGAACGATTTTCTTTTCCGGTGGCATCCTAACCGACCGGCTGCTGCTTTCTCTGGCAAGTCTGGCGGCAGGAACGATAGGCGGTGTTGTCCTTGCGGGCGTTCTTTCGTAAGCGGGCCGTCTCTGTGGGCGGTTTTTCCGGAAAAACACTATTGTTTTACGGAATTTTGACAATTCTCGCGTTCACCGTTATAATGATGATAGCAGCGGTTGGCAGCCGTACAAAGTTTGCGGCATCACCTGCGCATATTCGAACAGATGTGATTTTGGACGCCGGACACGGGGGATTGGACGGCGGCGCGATTTCGGCAAGCGGTGTGTGTGAAGCGCCGATCACTCTGTCGATCTGTAAAAGAACGCAAGCCCTCTTCGGTCTCCTTGGCGTCAATGCGCTGATGACCAGAGAAACGGAGGAGTCGTTGGACTTTGATCCTTCGGCGTCCATTCGCGCCAACAAAAACGCCGATCTGAAAGCGCGGCTTGCGCTGGCGGAGCGATATCCGCAAACGCCGTTTTTGAGTGTGCATCTGAATCAATATCCCAAGCCTCAATACCATGGGGCGCAGGTCTTTTATTCGGAAAACACGACCATGGGAAAGCCGATGGCCGAAGCACTGCAGGCTTCGCTGCGACAGGTGCTGGACCCTGCCAACGAGCGCGTCTGCAAGCCAGCGCCTGAGGGCGTATTTCTGATGAAAAACCTACGCGCGCCTGCCGTCACCATCGAATGCGGATTTCTCTCTAATCCGGAAGAATGTGTGCTTTTGCAACAGGAAGACTATCAAACCAAGCTTGCGCTGGCCATCGCCGGCGGATATTTTACATATTGTAGGGGATAAAAATGGCAAAAACAAAAAGAGCGTTCGTCTGCATGGAATGCGGCTATGATTCACCAAAATGGTTTGGGAAATGTCCCTCCTGCGGACAGTGGAACACCATGGCGGAAGAGATCCTGCGAGAAGAAAAGCCCGGCAGAGCGTTTTCGCTTTCAGGAACGGCGCAAAAAAGCCGCAAGCCTGTGCGCCTCAGCGAGATCGGTAACACAGAAGATGTGCGATTCTCTACCGGGATCCGGGAGTTAGACCGGGTTTTGGGCGGCGGAATGGTGAAGGGGAGCCTGATTCTGGTTTCCGGCGCGCCCGGTATCGGCAAATCGACGCTTCTTTTGCAGGCCTGTCAGAATCTTTGCGATACGCAAACCGTCCTTTATGTTACCGGAGAAGAATCGCTTTCCCAAATCAAGCTGCGCGCCCAGCGTCTGCAAGTGAAGGAAGAACAGCTTTTGATCTACGCGGAAACGCAGATGGATCAGATCCTGCTGTCAGCCGCAGAACGGAAACCCGGCGTGATGATCGTGGATTCGATTCAGACGATGTATCATCCCGAGATCCAATCGGCGCCCGGCAGCGTGGCGCAGGTGCGGGAATGCACCATGCAGCTCATGCAGTTTTCCAAAGCAAACGGGATCGCTGTAATTTTGGTTGGGCATATCAACAAAGACGGTGGAATTGCCGGACCCAAGGTGCTGGAGCATATGGTGGATGCGGTTTTGAATTTTGAAGGGGATCGGCACGCGACCTATCGCTTGCTGCGCGCCGCTAAAAATCGGTTTGGCTCTACCAACGAGATCGGGATGTTTGAAATGACCGGCCACGGTCTTGTGGAGATTGAAAATCCCTCCGCCGCGCTGCTCAGCGGCCGTCCTGCCGATGCAAACGGAAGCTGCGTCGTGGCCACAATGGAGGGCACAAGGCCTATTTTGGCTGAGGTGCAGGGACTCGTCACCAAATCTGCCTATGGCGCGGCGCGCAGAACAGCCGCCGGGATCGACTATAATCGGGCGGTTTTGCTGCTCGCTATTTTGGAAAAGCGTGCCGGGATGCTTTTGGGTGCCTATGACGCCTATATCAACGTGATCGGCGGCTTGGAACTGGATGAGCCAGCCATTGATCTTCCCGTGATCCTTGCCATCGCTTCCAGTTATCTGGAGCGACCGATCTCTCCAAAA
>JAFZPW010000119.1 GCA_017552495.1 Clostridia bacterium
CAGATCGACACTTCCAACATCCTCTTTATCTGCGGCGGCGCTTTTGACGGGCTGGATAAGGTCATAGAAAAGCGCATCGGCAAACAGGGGATCGGCTTTGGCGCCGAGGTGCATTCCAAAGCCAACGTATCCACCGATCTGCTGCGTTTGGCCGAGCCCCATGATGTGTTGAAATTCGGCATCATTCCCGAACTGGTTGGTCGCCTGCCTGTGCTGGTTACGCTGGATCCGTTGGATAAGGCGGCGCTTTTGCGAATTCTCACCGAGCCGAAAAACGCCCTGACCCGGCAATATGCCAAACTGATGGAATACGACGGCGTAAAGCTGGAGTTTGAGCCAGAGGCGCTGGAGGCGCTGGCGGACAAGGCGCTCAAGTTGAAAACCGGCGCCCGCGGCCTGCGCTCGGTGATGGAAAGCGTAATGACCGATATCATGTTCCAGACCCCTTCGGAATCCGACGTGCTTTCCGTGACCATCACGGCGGACGCCGTGAACGGCAAGGCAAAGCCTAAGGTGGCGCGAAGCGCGATTCCAAACAAAGTGTCCCGATAAATCCGATGATCGGGCGGCAGTCTTTGACTGCCGCCTTTTTGTATTCCCGGCAATTTCGGGCATACTATCGGAAACGAGGTGATGGGAATGCCGGAATATGTATCTTGCGATTTGGAAAAGAACATTCGAGCCGTAAAGGCAATTTTCGGATCGGACGGAACGCTGATTTGCAGACGGTTGCAGCCCATTCGGCTGGAAAAGCCCCGCTGCTGCCTGTTTTGCATTGACGGAATGGCTGCTGCCGAGATGCTAAATGAAGCGGTTGTCCGCCCGATTTCGTTGCTGCAAGTCCGCCCGGCCAGGGAAACGGCGATTGCAGACTTTTTGCAGCAGCAGGTGCTGCAAGCCTGCGAATCCAAGCAGGAAAAGAAAATGGAAGGCTTGCTGCACGCGCTGCTATACGGCGACGCGCTCCTTTTTGTAGAGGGAAGCGACAGCGCCCTGATTTTGGGAAGCAAAGGGTTTATGAAGCGCGGCATTACGGAGCCTGTGAGCGAAACCTGTCTCAAAGGCCCGCGGGAAGGGTTTGTAGAACCGCTGCTTCATAATCTTGCCATGCTGCGGAGGCGCTTGCGAACAACAGATTTAAAGCTGGAATACTTTACGCTTGGAACAGTGACAAAAACCGATTGCTGTCTGTGTTATCTGGGAAACTGCGTCGATCCAGACGTGCTGGCGCGTCTGCGAAAACGGCTGGAGCAGATCACCATCGACGGCGTGATCGACAGCAATTATATTGCGGAACTGATTCGTGACAAACCCTATTCACTGTTCCGAACAACGGGCAGCAGCGAACGGCCCGACGTGGTGGCGGCCAAACTGTTGGAGGGGCGCATTGCCATCTTTTCCGACGGAAGCCCCATGGCCGTTACAGTGCCCCATCTCTTTTTGGAACAGTTTCAATCCAGTGAAGACTATTATGTTGACGTAGCATTTGCAGGAATCAACCGGCTTTTGCGTATCATCGGCTTTTTCTTTGCCATTTCGATCCTTCCGGTCTATTTGTCGCTGGTGGTGTTCCATCATGCCTTCATGCCGCTGAAGTTGATTTTGAGCATTGCTGCGGCGCGGCAGGACGTTCCGTTTCCGATCTTTTTCGAAGCGCTGATCTTGCTGGGGTCCTTTGATATTTTGCGGGAAGCGGGAGTCCGCACGCCCTCTACCATGGGGCAGACCCTTTCTGTGGTGGGTGGGCTGGTGATCGGACAGGCCGCAGTGGATGCAAGACTGGTTTCGGTGCCTGTCCTGATTATTGTGGCACTTTCCGGAATTTGTGCGCTGATCGCGCCAAAGTTAAAAGCTGTGACCCTGATTTGCCGCCTTGCGCTGATGTGCCTGGGGGTCAATTTTGGACTTTACGGCTATCTCCTGGGAATTTTGATGATTGCGGGCCTTTTGGCGGGACAAAAATCTTTTGGCGTACCTTATCTTGCGGGACTGCCGCTGTTTGGCGCGGAAAAAAGCGAGGACAGCGTAATCCGCACGCCGTTTTGGCGTATGAAGCGATTCGGGCGTTTTTTGGCGGGAAAAGGGGAGTAACATGCGGAAAGATACGATTTTTTTCCTGTCGGGATGCCTGTTGATCGCGCTGTCCGGATGCGGTAAGGATGTGTCCTCGCTCACTGTTGTCACCGGTGTGGGGATCGACGGGATCGAACAGGATTATCAAATCACGGCCGAAGCCATTCAGTTGACCCATTCGGATGAAGAGAGTCAAAGTATTCTCCTTCATGCCGCCGGACAAAGCATGACAGAAGGGCTGAATCATACGGTGCCGATGACGGGGCGGCCGCTGCATTGCGGGCACGCGCAGGTTCTGGTGATCGGACATGGAACCGCGTCTTACGGTGTGGAATCGCTTTTGACCGATATTTTAGGCGACAACAGCTATCCCGTATCGCTTTTACCGGTGGTGGCAGAGCATGGCGCGGCGGAAATCATGGAAACAAAACCGGTAGTGGGAACACTGGGAAGTACGGAATTGGAAAAACTCGTCACTCGGGGACAAGCGACCTGCACCAATCCGGCCGAGCCTGCGGTCTCGTTCTTTCAACGGGTAAAAGCGCCGGGGATCGAGGCGGTGTTGCCCTGCGTCGCTCTCCGGCACAATGGTGAGACTCAGGTGCGGGAAATCGTGGGCACGGCGGTCTTCCGGGATATGCGGCTGAAAAAGATTCTGGATGTGGAAGAAAGCCGCGCGCTGATGTGGATGCTGGGCAGACGGGGAGGAGAATTGACCGTAGACGGAACGCTGTTTCGCGTTGTCGGAAACCAGCGGACGCTGACAGCCGACACCGGGAGCGGAACGCTGCGTCTGCGGCTGGATCTTCAGACCTATGTTCCGCTGGACAATCCGGAGAACTGGAAACAGCGGGTCGCCCTCGCGTTGAGGGAGCGGTGCGGCGGCGTGATGGAACAGCTTCGCCAGGCAGGATGCGACGCCGTCGGTTTTGGAAATCTCGTCTATCGCCGTATGCCGGGGGACTGGGCGGCGCTCCAGGAGGACTGGGCCGTGCTGTTTCAGGATTATCCCGTGACAATATCGGTGGAGATCGTCTCGGTTCGGGAAGGACGAATCGAAACAAAGACCGCCGGAGAAAGGATGGCTCCATGAAAAAAACTGCGGCCGTCAGGCCCCTTCATGTATTTTTTCTGCTCACCATCTTTTTTTTGCAGGATCTTGTTTCCGCGGGCGAGGTGGGAGGGCTTCCACTTGGGTCTTTGCTGTATCTGGCGACGGGAGCCTGCTCCGTTCTTCCGGTGTTTTTCCTCTTTTATATCGGGAAGGAAACCGGGTGGAATAATCCGTTTGCCGCCCTGTTTGGAGAAACGCCGGGCGCCAGGATCACCGATATCGCGGCGATCGGCGCCGTTGGCTTTGCGGCGGGAGCCGTTCGCTCCTTTACCGATTTTATGGTGGTCAACGAACTCAATGCGGCGGGAAGAGCGGGCAACGTGCTCTTGATCGGCGCCGCGATCTTCGTGCTGCTGCTGGGAGATCGCCCGATCCTTTTCCACACGGCATGGATTTTTCAGCCGCTGATCATGAGCGCGCTGCTTGTAAACGTTGCGATTACGCTTCCGCACGCAAAGCTGGAAAACCTGCCGCCTTTTGTCATGGAAGACAAGGGCGCTTTGCTGCGGGCGGCGGCAAAGCAAATGTTGCTCTACGTTCCTCCTGCGATTTATCCCATTTTTTTGGCCGGAAAAGAGCAGGGTACGAAAAAAAGCGCGGTGCTGCTTGCCTGTCCGGTGGCATGCTTGCTTTTGTTTATTCTGCACGCCCGTGACGGCGCTGTTTTGGGATATCCTACCATTGGAATTTTTCGTTATCCCGTTTATGTCGCGGCGGGGATCCGCAGACACAGCGAGGTTTTGATCTCCTCGGTTTTTGCTCTTTGTCAGACGTTTTATGCGGCGGTCTGTCTGCGTTTCGTCGTCGATCGGCTGCGGGAGCGAAGACCCGGGAAGGAAACCTTAAGCGCCGCCGGACTTGCTGCGGGTTCCGTGCTGTTCTCTATGATTCCGACAGAGGCGATCCGTCAATTCCGGCTGTTTTTCGGCGCAGGGATTTTGCTTCTTGTGGCAGCGACCGCTTTGGCTGTGTTTTTTCGTGTGTACCGAAGCAAACGCGGCATATAACGCCGTTTTCTCGCATAGAATGAACGGAAAAACGCGAGGAGGCAACAACATGAAAATACCGATTTTTACAGGCAGCGCCGCGGCGCTGGTAACACCCTTTGACGAAACCGGGGCTCTGGATCTTTCCGCTATGGGACAGTTGATCGACTGGCATCTTGCAAACGGGACGCGGGCTCTGGTCGTCTGCGCCACCACGGGAGAATGCGCGACCCTGACGGACAAGGAATGGGAATCCGTCGTGACGTTTGCGCTGGATCGGGCCGACGGCAAAATTCCCGTGATTGTCGGTGCCGGAAAAAACGATACGGCTCACGCGCTGCGCCTTTGCCGCCGCGCGGAAACGCTTGGCGCGCAAGGGGTTTTGCTGGTCACGCCATATTACAACAAGACCACGCAAAGCGGTCTGATCCGTCACTTTACAGAGATTGCCGATCAAACAGCCTTGCCCATCCTGCTGTATAACGTGCCTTCCCGAACGGGACTTTGCATTGCGGCCGAGACGTATGCGACATTGGCCAAGCATCCCCGAATTTTCGGTACGAAGGAGGCGTCGGGAGATTTCAGCCTGATACTGAAAACCAAGCGCCTGTGCCCCAAGGATTTTGCCCTTTACAGCGGGAACGACGACCAGATCGTGCCGATTCTCGCTCTGGGCGGGGTGGGCGTGATCTCCACCATGGCCAACGTGATCCCCCGGGAAACCCAGCGCATCTGCGAACTGTGGGCGGAGGGAAGCGGGGAAGAGGCCGCCGCGCTGCAAATTCGCTGTCAACCGCTGATTCAGGCTCTGTTCCGTGAGGTCAATCCCATTCCCGTAAAAGAGGCGCTGCAGCAAATGGGAAAGATCAGCGGTACGCTCCGTCTGCCGCTGGTGCGGATCGGCAGTACCGCCCAGCGGGAACTTTTTGCCGCCATGAAGGAGTTTGGCCTGATATCCTGATAAAAATCGCGCGCCGGGACTGGAAAAACGGGAACGCTTATGATATGATAGCACTATTGATAGCACTATCACAGGCGGCGCCTGACTGCGCCGGGAAAAGGAGGCATTTTATGCAAAAGAAGATTCATACGGAAAAAGCGCCTGGCGCCATCGGCCCGTATTCGCAGGCCGTCGAAATCGACCAGTTGGTGTACACGTCGGGACAGCTTGGCATCGACCCCGTTACCGGCAATCTGGCCGAGGGCGTGGAAGCCCAGACCCGTCAGGCGCTGGAAAATGTCAAGGCGATCCTGGCTGCGGCAGGTCTCGGAATGGAACGCATTGTAAAAACACTGGTGTTCATCAAGAATATGAACGATTTTGGCGCAGTCAACAAAATCTATGCCGAATACATCTGCGGCGACGTTTTGCCCGCCCGTTCCTGCGTGGAGGTGGCCGCGCTGCCGAAGGGCGGTCTGGTGGAGATTGAAGTCATCGCAAAAAAGTAACAGACATGTTAAAGCCCGCCGCAGTTCCATTAAACTGCGGCGGGCCTTTCTGCGTTCAATCGAAAAGCAGTTTTTCCGCGAGAAGGGCGGCGCCGATGAGCCCGGCGCGGTTGCCCAAAACCGCCTGGCGCAGCTCGGCCATTTCAAATCCCGGCATCAGTTGTCCGGCGGTGCAGGCGGCGATCTTTTGAAACAGCCGATCGTTTTCCATGATTCCGCCGCCCAAAACGACACAGCGCGGATTGAAAATATGGATCAGCGTACTCAGTCCATAACTGACGTTGCGAACCCATCGTTCGATCACCGGGCGAAGGACGGGACGCTCCATGTGCTCGCAGACCGCGCGGCCATTTTTGATTTCCGGGTCAACGGCCATCGCCGCGTTAACCAGCGCCGAGGCAGAGGCAAAATTCTCATAAAAGGCCGCGCAAAGGCCATCGCCGTTTGATTCCTGCGAAAACAATTGCATGGCGCCGAACTCTCCCGCGGAATCGTTCGCGCCGCGGTAAATCATCCCGTTTTGCACGATTGCGCCGCCGATCCCCGTACCATAGGTCAGACAAAGATAGTCGGGAACGCCTTTGGCGGCGCCGAAGCGGCCTTCGCCCAGAGCGGCGGCGTTGGCGTCGTTTTCCACCGCTACGGGGCACTTCAGGGCGGCGGTCAGCATCTGTTTTACACTGGCGCCGGTATAATTCAAAACGGGACCGTTGTCAAAAAGAATGATTCCTTCCCGGCTCACTTGACCCCGGGAGGCGACGCCGAGGGCGTCTACCGTGCCAAAGCGCCGGACGGCCGCTTCTGCGTCGGACAGCAGCGCTTGCGCGGAATGGACAAGCGCTGCCTGCTCCTGGAATTCCGAAAGAGAAACGCCGTCCCACAGCGCGGATTTGATCGCCGTCCCGCCGATATCCAAAACAGCAATCCGCATCAGGCATCCTCCTCTACATGGCAAATCACCGTAAGATCGGGATGCAATTGCAGGATCGAAGCGGGCACTTCGGCACTGATTGGGCCGTAAAGCGCTTTATGAAGCGCGTCGCGCTTGCGGGGACCGTCCGCGATAAGCAGAATCTTCCGCGCCTGCATAATCAGGCGAATTCCCATGGTGATGGCTTGATGCGGAACGCATCCGTCCGGGAAAAAGCTGCTGTTGGCGAGGCGTGTGCTTTCCCGGAGGGTGACGATATGCGTGTCCTTTTCAAAGGCAGCGCCCGGCTCGTTAAAGGCGATATGTCCGTTGCTTCCGATACCCAAAAGCTGAAGGTCGATTCCACCCGCTTCGGAAATGGCGGCGTCGTATTCTCTGCAGGCCGTCGAAAGATCGGCCGCGCAGCCGTTGGGAAGATGACATGCTTCTGGCCGTAAATTGACCAGATCAAACAGGTTTTGCCGCATATAGCTGTGATAACTTTGCGGATCGTCCGGCCCAAGGCCGACGTATTCATCCAAATTAAAGGTGGTGACCCGGGAAAAGTCGATATCGTCCTTCCGGTACCAGTCCGCTAACTGGCGATAGGTGCCGAGGGGCGTGTTTCCGGTGGCGAGACCCAAGACGCAATTTGGCTTTAAGATTACCTGTGCCGAAAGAATATTTGCCGCCTTACGGCTGAGATCCTGATAACTTTTTGCCTTGATAACGCGCATCGCGCACACCTCCGAATAACAACTTTTTCTTACTGTATCACATTTTCCGGCACATTTCCACTATAATCGCCTGTTTGACAAAAGCGCGGAAGAAAAAGCAGTCTCGTTTCGGAGACTGCCTGATTGGGCGAAAGCCGCTGCTTTCAAAGCGTGATCCAATACCGTTGCTCGACTTCGCCATCGGAATTGACGAATTCGTTTTCCAAAACGCCGCCATTTTTTACAATCGCTTTGGCGGAGCCGACGTTTTCCTTGTCGCAGGTTACCAGCGCCCTGTCGATTCCAAGCTTTTTGCACTCAAGGAGCGCCAGGCGGATCATTTCCGTGGCATATCCCTTTCTTCTTTCGCTGGGCCGAACTCCGGCGCCGATATGCCCGCCCTCCTGCAAAAGGGCGGCGTTCAGATCATGACGGATGTTCACCGCGCCGAGAAGCCTGTTTTTTTCTTCATCCAGCAGGAAAAATACGGAATCCGGAACCCGGTCTTCCGTTGCGGTTTTTACCTCCAACTGTTCCAGATAACGATCAAAATCATGATAGTCATTTTTGAATATCGCCCAAGGGGAATGATTCGTGTGATTGATCTCCTGGTCTTTTTTCCACTCGTCGATCATCTCGCCGAGCTGTTTTTCATATTCTTTGGTGAGTTTTATCAGTTTCAGTCCCATATGCGTTCTCCAAACATAAAAAAGTGTGATAATAATAGCATATTACCTCGCAAATTGCAAGGTTTTGAAAAAGCGGGTTTTCTGTGATAGAAGACACGAATTCCTGCTTCTGGCATTGTCAAACAGAGGGGAATTTGCTAATATATACATATGAAAAGACAAGGGGGATCGATTATGAAGGAAAGAAAAATGCGCGTTCTCAGCATCGGGGCTCACCCCGATGACGCCGACACCAGCGCGGGCGGACTCTTGATGAAGCTTTTTCGAGCGGGATGGGAAGTGCGGCTCCTTTCAGTCACGGACGGCAGTGCGGGAACTTATAAAAAAGAATTGGCGGGCGCGCCGCTGGCCGCCATGCGCCGCGCCGAGGCGGCCCGTTCCGGCGCCATCTTTGGCGGCCGCTACGACGTGATGGATCATCCCGACGGCCGGCTGGAGCCCACACTTGCCAACCGGGAAGAAATCATCCGCTATATCCGCCTGTTTTCTCCGGATGTGATCGTTACCAACCGGATCAACGATTATCACGCCGATCACCGATATACCGCGCAGCTTGTGCAGGACGCCTCGTATCTTCTGACGGTGCCCGCCGTCTGTCCTGACACGCCCTGTATGGAGCATATGCCTGTGGTGCTGTTCTGGCACGACGGCTTTCAAAAGCCTTATCCGTTCCAGCCCGACGTGATTGTTCCCATCGACGACACCATGGAGAGCGTCGTGCAGGCGGCAAGCTGCCACGAATGCCAGTATTTCGACTGGCTTTGCTGGCCGGATCATCTGGAGCGCACCGAGTGGCCGCTGGAAAAACAGATCGCGCATCTTCGCCAGCGGTTTGAGCGGATGTTCGCGGGCTACCGGCGGGAATATGACGCACAGGTGCGGAAAAAGTTTGGCGACAGGGCCGAAAGTATCGGTCATATCGAAGTTTTTGAGATCAGCGAATACGGCGCACAACCGTCGGAGAACCTTCTGGCGATTTTGGAGCGTTGAGAAAAGGAAGATACGATGAAAAAACTTGTGATCGGAATATTGGCGCATGTGGATGCGGGGAAAACGACGCTCTCCGAAGGGATGCTGTATGTCGGCGGAAGCATCGGCAGGCTTGGCCGCGTCGATCACAAAGACGCCTTTTTGGATCATAACGCGCTGGAGCGGGAGCGAGGCATCACCATTTTTTCCAAGCAGGCGCGCCTGAACCTTCCGCAGACCGAAATCACACTTTTGGATACGCCGGGACACGTGGATTTTTCCGCCGAGATGGAGCGAACGCTTCAGGTGCTGGATTACGCGATTCTGGTAATCAGCGGGACAGACGGCGTGCAGAGCCACACGGAGACACTTTGGCGGCTTTTGCGCCTCTATGACATTCCGACTTTTCTGTTCATCAACAAAATGGATCTTGCCGGAACCGA
>JAFZPW010000120.1 GCA_017552495.1 Clostridia bacterium
CATGCCGCAGATCACCACGGTGTCGGCGTCCTCCGGCGAAAAAGCCGCCAGCCCGGGGCACAAAACGGCGTCGATCTTATCCGTAAGCCCCGCCCGGGCGATATTTTCCCGCGCCGCACGGAGCGGCCCCGGCCGGAGATCGGAGGCATAGGCGTGCTCCGCCCCCTGTCCGACGAGCGCCAAACAGAGATACCCGTGGTCGCAGCCCACGTCAATGATCCTGCGGCTTTTTTCACAAAAGCGCGCCGCCAGCGCCAATCTGGGTGTCAGCTCCATTTTGCCCCCTTTTCCGAATACAAACAAACCAAGGGTGAGGCCCCTTGGTTTGTCGTTTTGCGCGTTTTGTTCTTACGCCTGCTTAGACGCCAAAAAGGCGTTGATCTTTGCCACCAGCGCGTCGGCGTCGGTGCCGTGCGCGGCGCAGGCGTCGGCGATGGATTCTCCTCTGGACGCGGGGCAGCCCAGACAATGCATTCCGATCTCAAAGAAAAACTCCGCCGTTTCGATGTCGGCGTTGAGCACGTCCGCGATCAGGGTGTCCTTGGTTACGGTCATGACGGTATCCTCCTTCAATTCTGTTTTACAGCATTATTATACAACGGCTTTTTCCCGTTTGCAACCGTTATCTTTCCCAAAACCGCTCTTGCGATCCGCAAAAAGAAACAGGTCAAAATTGCCGGATCCGTGATTTTATTTCCCAACCTCTTCGGCCGGCCTTGAAAAAAGCGCCCCCGCGGGGGCGCTTTTTCAGGATGCTTGTTTGGACTCAGGCCTGCTCGCGCATCTTGGCGAAGCACTCAGAGCAGTAGACCGGACGATCGGTCTTGGGCTCGAAGGGAACCTTGGCCTCTTTGCCGCAAGCGGCGCAGACAGCGGTGAAATACTCTCTGGGGCCACGGGCAGCCTGCTTTCTGGCGTCACGGCAGTTCTTGCAGCGCTGGGGCTCGTTCTGGAAGCCGCGCTCTGCGTAGAATTCCTGCTCGCCGGCGGTGAAAACGAATTCGTTGCCGCACTCTTTGCACACTAAAGTCTTGTCTTCGTACATGGTTTTTACCTCTCTTTTCCGCGTTGCGGTGATAGTATATTGCGAACAGGTTTTACCTGCTGTCGCCTTGGGAAAGATAACGTGCCAGCTTCCGCCGGATCCGCAGGACGGCGTTTCCCACGGATTTTTCCGCACAGCCGAGCTGTTCCGCGATCTCGCGGACGGAACAACCCTCTAAATAAGGGCTGAGCACCGAGGCCTCAAAAGCAGACAGCAGACCTTGCAGGGCAGCCTTGATCTCTTTTTCGGTTTCGTTTGCCAGGCATTGCGTTTCGGGATCGGGCGTTTCCGCCCCGGTAAAGCCCAGTTTGCGCAGCGCCTCCTCTTCTTTTTGAGAAAGGCGAGCCGAGGCGCGCACCGCGTCGTAAAGCTGACGGCGGACGCACAGCGCGGCATAGGCTTCAAATCGGTCGTTTTTCGCGGGGTCGTAGCTGCGGATGGCCTTGAGCAAGCCGATCATCCCCTCCTGATACAGATCGTCCTGATCGCCGCCCTGCAAAAAAAACGGGCGAACCAGACGGGATACCAGCCGGGAATATTGGGAAGCAGACCGTTCCTCTTCAAAAGCGGACCGCAAAGGCTCCGCAGGCAACGATATGGTCACGGCTTCTCCTTTCGGACATACTGCCACTATCGCATACTAACAAAAGCAGTATAGCCCCATTCCACAGGATTTGTCAAGCAAATATGCGTTTTTTTGTAAAACAGTTCAAAATTTCCCTTTTTTTCAGTCATTTCAGCAATTCATCGGGGTCTACCGAGTGTTCATCCTTCACCGTAGACAGAATCAGGATGGTGCGGGTATTTTGCACGCCGGGGATGGATTTCACCGTGTTGAGCAGCCGCTCCAGGCTGGGCGTGTTGTCGGTGACCACCCGCAGAAGGAAATCAAAATCGCCGGTAATGTAGTGACATTCCAAAATTTCCCGGTTTTCCCGCACCACCGACTGAAAGCGGTCGATGTATTTCGGGTGCTCCAGACTCACCTCGAAAAAGGCGTTCACATCCTTTCCCGCTTTGGCGCTGTTAAGGATGGTGGTGTGCCGCTCGATCAGTCCCGAGGATTCCAGCTTTCGGATACGCTCGATGACCGCCGACACCGACATATTCACCCGTTCACTGATTACGCTGGCGTTTTCCCGGGCGTTGGCGCGCAGACATTTGAGAATTTTTACATCTATTTCATCCATATGGGCAACCTCCGTTACAAATTCCTTTCTATTATAACACTGTTCCGAAAATTTTCAACTCATTTCCTGATTTTTCATGAATTTTTCATTTTCGTCATTTTCCCGCCTGCTTTTCCCGAAAAAACGACGGCAGGCGTCTTTGCCTGCCGTCAGATAAGAATTCGGTTTTCAGCGCTCGGCCGCGGGCCTGTTCCCCGCGGGTCTGCGGGGCCCTCTGCGCCGGTGATTGCCCGAGCGGGGCTTGCCGGAATTGCCGCTCGCCGGCTTCACCTGCTCCATGCCCTCCGGCGCCACAACCACCTTGCGATTGGGCTCGGTGCCCACGGAATAGGTGGTGACGCCCGCCGTTTCCTGCAGCGCGGCGTGGATGGTCCGGCGCTCCAGAGGATTCATGGGCTCCAGCGCCACCGGCTTGCGGTATTTCAGCGCCTTCTGCGCGGTTTTCCGCGCCAGGGCGATCAGGCTCTCTTCCCGCTTGGCACGATATTGCTCGGTATCCACCGTCACCCGCCAGCGATCCCCCTCTTGTCGGTTGGTGACGATATTGGTCAGATACTGGATGGCGTCCAACGTGTCGCCGTGATGGCCGATGACCTGATTCATGTTTTCTCCGGTCAGTTCAATGGCCACGGTGCGCGCCTCGGGATCCTCCGTGACGTGGAGCTGCGCCGGAGTGCCGAACCGCTGGAGCAGACCCTCCAGAAATTCCACGGCCCGCTGGGCGGGGGCGGGCTCGTCCTGATAAGCCACCCGCACGATGGCGGGCTGCTTGCCCAGACCCAAAAATCCCGATTTGGCCTCCTGCAGCACCTCGACGGACACATCGTCGCGGCTGAGGCCCAGTTCCCGCAACGCGTTTTCAATGGCGGCCTCGCGGGTCTCGCCCTTTGCTTCAAAATACTTCATGGTTTTTCGTCCTCTTTAATTAAACTCGTGCTTCTGTTCCTTTTCCGCCTGCTTTTGTGCCCATTTGCTCAAAAACAGTTCCTGCACGGCGGTAAGAATGTTGTTTGCGATCCAGTAAATACCCAGTGCGTTGGGAAGCATAAAGGAGAACCACAGCGACATCAGAGGCATCATCAGCAGCAGGGTCTTGCCGGCGCTCTGGGTCTGCTCGCCCCCCATCTGGTTCCGGTTGAGCTTCTGCTGCATCAGCGACAGCAGCAGCGCGGTCAGGCCGCTCAGCAGCGGGATGATCCACAAAAGCGAGGGCTGCCGGAAATTTGCCGTCTGGGTCAGGTCGATGGCGCCCAGGTGGAAATCCACCTTGAGCAGGCGGCTGGAAATGTCGGCCACCTTGTCGAAATTGTCGTGGATCACACCGGCCAGACCGATCTGCGAGGTAAAGCCGGTCATTTCATAGCCCAGGCGCGTTGCGATCTCGGAGATCTGGGCGGCGGTAAGCTGCATAAAATAGGTCAGCGGCTGAATGACCACGCCGTACAAACCGATCATGATGGGAACAATGAGAAGCTGCGTGCCGCAGCCCGACATGGGCGAAACGCCCTCTTTCTCATAGAGCTTTTGCAGCTCCTCGTTCATCCGGCGCTGATCCCGGCCATAGGTCTTCTGAATCTGCTGAATTTGGGGATTGATGCGCTGCACGGACATCATGGCCCGCTTGCTCTTCATCTGGAGCGGCAGCGTCAGCACTTTGACCAGCAGCGCGAACAGAAAGATCGACAGCGCGTAGTCTCCCACGAACTGATAGATGTAGCGCATCACATAGCCAAAGGGCGTGGAAAAGATTTTGTAGAGAAACTGATACATTTAGCGGTTCTCCTTTTTTCGAAAAAGATGGATTTCCTCCGGCACGGGATCATAGCCCCCTTTGCACAGGGGATTGCATCGCAGGATCCGCCAGAGTGCCAGCGCGCCGCCGCAAAGGGCGCCATGGCGCTGGATGGCCTCCGCCGCGTATTCCGAGCAGGTGGGCCGGAACCGGCAGGTTGGCCTGCCCTTATAGGGCGAAAGATTCTTCCGGTAAAACCGGATCAGCCACAGCAAAAGCTTACGCATCTTTATCCTCCGTCAGGCCAAGCTGCCCACACAAACGGAAAAGATCGCGCATAAGCTGATTGAAGGGCGCCTCCAGCGCCGCCCGTCGTCCCACGATGACGATGTCAAATCCGCTTTTCAGGCGGGCCTCGCTAAGACGATAGGCTTCCTTCAGCCGCCGGCGGATACGATTGCGTTCCGCCGCGCAGCCCAGCTTCACGGAAACGGTGATCCCCAGTTGGTTCACCGCGCTGTCCCGGTGCTTTCGCACATAAAGCACCATGCTCCTGCACGCCGCGGACTTTCCCCGGGCATACAGGGCGCGAAAGACATGATTTTCTTTGATGGAACGGGTTTTTTTCATCGGTCAACTCCCCGAAGCGCTGCTAAAATATAAGACCGCAACTCCTGCGGTCTTAATTGAGCATCCTTAAGCAGACAGACGGGCTCTGCCCTTGGCACGGCGGCGAGCCAGGACCTTGCGGCCGTTGCGGGTCTTCATGCGCTTCATGAAGCCGTGCTCTTTCTGACGCTGACGCTTTTTGGGCTGATACGTACGAAGCATGATCCACACCTCCTGATCTAAGCTGTTATTGACACCGGCATGGGCTCGAAATCGGTCAAGCCCATGCCGGTGACGATAACGCACCATGTATTATAATGGATTTTTCCCCTCCGTGTCAACAGTTTTTCAAAGTTTTCCTGCCATTCTTCCACGGTTTTCGGTTGAAGGCGCAAAAAAGGTATGATACAATAGGATCATTCAGGCAGCATAACCGACACGTTCCCCATCGCTGCCGCCGTGAAAAGGAGCCGTCATGGGAAAGATCTGCATATTTACGGGGCATCGCCAGCTCCCCTCTTCCGTTTCTCCGCTTCAGCAAGCCCTCGCTCTGCGAATCGAGGCGCTGGCCAGGGAAGGCTATACCGACTTCCTCAGCGGCGGCGCCGTTGGCTTTGATCTGCTGGCCGCCGAGGCCGTTTTGCGGGCCAGAGAGCGTTTTCCCGCTCTCCGGCTCCTGATGATCCTCCCTTACGAGGGGCAGGACCGCTTTTATCCCACCACCGACCGCCGGCGCTATCAAGCCCTGCTGGTGCGAGCCGATCTGGTGCGCTATACCGCCCGGGACTATTACAAGGGCTGTCTTCTGACCCGGGATCGGGTGTTGGCGGAGGCCGCCGACGGCTGCGTCTGCTATCTCACCCGCTCCACCGGCGGCACGGCCTATACCGTCCGTCACGCCGTCGCCCGGGATGTTCCCGTCTGGAATCTGGCCGACGATCTCTCCGCCCGCTGAGAAAGGAAATTTTATGTCCGCATCCGCTCCCGAAAAAAACAATCCACTGCTCACCCGCAGTAAGCGGGGCCTGCTTCAGATCGTCTTCAGCCGCACGGGCGTGGTGGCGCTGCTTCTTTTGCTGCAAATCGCCATGGGGCTTACCGTTCTCCGCTATTTCGGCAATTACTGGCCGCAATATCATGCCGTTTTGTCGGCGCTCAGCCTTTTGATGGGCATTTATCTCATCAACACCGATTCGCCCCCTTTTTACAAGACCACCTGGCTGCTCTTTCTGGCGCTGGCGCCGGTAACGGCCGTCCCGCTTTATTTTTACATCAATCTTGATGTGGGCCACCGTCGGCTGGCCCGCCGGCTGCGCAGGATCACTCAAGCCTCGTCCCACGCCATTCCCCTGACGGCGGCCAGCAGACGGCTGCGGGAAGAAAGCCCCTCCGACGCCGCCCTTGCCCATTATCTGCGGGAGGCGGGCGGCTTTCCTGTCTACGACCGGACAGCGGTGGAGTATTACCCCTCGGGCGAAGCCTTTTTCCCCGCCTTTCTGGAGGCGCTGGAAAGCGCCCAGCGCTTTATCTTTCTGGAATATTTCATTATCGACCGGGGCGAAATGTGGGAAACCGTGCTGGAGGTGCTCGCCCGCAAGGCCGACAAAGGCGTGGATGTGCGCCTGATCTACGACGGCACCTGTGAATTTTTCCGCCTTCCCCGCCGCTATGCGGACACGCTGCGCGCCCGCAACATCCAGTGCCACGTGTTCGCCCCCATCCATCCCTTTGTCTCCACCCGTTATAATTACCGGGATCACCGGAAGATCGCCGTGATCGACGGCCGTGTGGCCTTTACCGGCGGCCTCAATCTGGCCGACGAATATATCAACCGCTTTTCTCCCTTCGGCCACTGGAAGGACAATGCCGTCCGCCTGCAGGGCGAGGCGGCAAAGACCTTTACCCTGCTCTTTCTCCAGCTCTGGCAAATGGATGAAAAGGATCTGCAATTCGAGCCCTATCTCTCGGCGCCCGCTGAGGAGCACCCCCAGGCGCGGGGCTTCGTAATCCCCTATGGCGACCATCCGCTGGACGATCAGCCGGTGGGCCAGTCGGTCTATCTGCACATTCTCAATCAGGCCACCCGCTACGTCCACATCATGACGCCCTATCTCATTTTGGACAGCGAACTGGAATCGGCGCTCAAATTCGCCGCCCGGCGCGGGGTGGACGTTTCCATTCTGCTGCCTCACATCCCCGACAAAAAGCTGGCCTTTGCCCTTGCAAAGAGCCATTATCCCGCCCTCATCGCCGCGGGGGTAAAAATCTACGAATACACGCCCGGCTTCCTCCACGCAAAAACCTTTGTCAGCGATGACCTCCGCGCCGTGGTGGGCACCATCAATCTGGATTTTCGCAGCCTGTTCCATCATTTTGAATGCGCCGCCTATTTTTACAAAACCGACTGCGTGGACGCGGCAGAGGAGGATTTTCAAAAAACCCTGAAGCAAAGTCACCGCATTACCCGCAAAGAGGCCGCCTATCCCGGCTTTTTCTACAAACTTATGGGAATTATAATCAAAGCCTTCGCCCCGCTGATGTAAGGCAGGCAAACGAACCAACGCCCCCGCGCAGCACGCTGCGCGGGGGCGTTTATCCTGCTTTTTCTCAGTTTTCCAAATAATGCCCGAAAAACTCCAGAAACAGACGGCACCCGTCGGCAAGGCTGGCGGGATCCAGCCATTCTTCCCGGGTGTGGCATCCGCCTCCCGCGCATACGCCCAGACAGACGGCGGGAATCCCAGCCGCAAGGGGGATGTTGCAGTCGGTGGAGCCGGAGGTGAAGACGGGCTCCCGCCCCGTCGCCTCCCGAACGGCCGCGGCGGCGCGCCCGATCAGGTCGTCCATCGCGCCCTCGTCCACCTGGCCGGCGCAGGGCCGTTCTCCGATCCGCTCCGCCGAAAGCGTTCCCGCTTCCGGGCTGCATTTTGCCAGAACGGCTTGAAAAATTCCCTCCATTTCCGCCAGACAGCGGGGATCGTCGGATCGGTATTCATACAGCAGCTCCGCGCTCTGGGCAATGGTGTTCACCGAGGTTCCCCCGTTTATCACGCCCACGTTATAGGTGGTGCGACTGTCTCCCGCCGCAGGAACCTCCACCCGGTAAAGCTCGCGCACCAGTTCGGCCAGAATCGCGATGGCGCTGGGCTTGCCAAAATCCCGGAAGGAATGTCCTCCCCCGGTGGCCGCCCGCACGCGATAACGATGCGAGCCCACGGCCCGGGTGACGACGGCGGTAAGATTCGCGCCGTCCAGCGTCACCAGCTCCTTCACGCGGGAGCCGTATTCCGCCACGATGGCGCGGCTGCCCTTCAGGTTGCCAAGCCCCTCTTCGCAGGAATTGGCGACAAAGAGCACGCCGGTTTTGGTGGGCGGCGCCTTTTGCAGAATATAGCGGGCGCAGATCATCATCACCGCCAGATTGGCCGTATCGTCGGTCACTCCGGGACAGAGCATTCTGCCGTTTTCCTCGCGGAAGGGCATGGGCGCGATGTCGGGAAAGACGGTGTCGGTGTGGGCCATGATGACCACCAGTTCGTTGTCCTCCGTCACGCGATAGGGGCAGATGACGTTCTGCGCGGCGTCGATCATTACGTTTTTCCCGCCGTTTTTTTCAAACCACGCTTTGCAGAAGGCCGCCCGCTTTTCCTCGTGATGGGATGGCGCCGGGATGGCGCACAGATCCCGGATCAGTTGCTTCAGTTCCTCCTGTGAATCCAAAATGTATTGCTCTGCCTCGCGGCTCAGTTTCATGGTCTTCCTCCTTTGCCGCCGCGCAGGCGGCCGTTTCTTATTTCCCCTTGATTTTTTCCCAATACTCCCGGGCGGCCTGCTCGGTGCGGTTGTCGCCGTATTCGTAATAGCGGGCGTCCTTCAGCTCGTCGGGCAGATATTGCTGGGCCACCCAGTGGCCGGGATAGTCGTGGGGATAGCGGTAACCCTGCTCCCGCTCAAAACCCGTCCCGTCGGCATGGACGTTCTGCATCTCCCGGGGGACGGTGCGCGCCTTGCCTGCCCGCACATCGACCCGCGCTCTGGATATGGCGGTCATGGCGGTGTTGGATTTGGGCCAGGTAGCCAGCAAAATCACCGCTTCGGAAAGGGGGAGCTGCGCCTCGGGCAGACCCAATTGCAGCGCGCTGTCCACGCAGGCCTTGACGATGGGAACCGCCATGGGATAAGCCAGACCGATGTCCTCGCTGGCCGAGCACAGGATCCGGCGGCAGGCGCCGGTCAAATCTCCCGCCTCCAAAAGCCGTGCCAGATAATGCACCGCCGCGTCGGGATCCGAGCCCCGCATGGATTTCATCAGGGCCGAAACGATGTCGAAATGCGCGTCGCCGTCCCGGTCATAGCGGTTGGAGGATTTCTGCGTCACGCTCTCGGCGTCGGCCAGCGCAACCTTCATGCAGCCGTCCTCCACGCTTGACGCGGCGCACAGAAGCTCCACCGCGTTGATGGCCTTGCGCACGTCGCCGCCGCAGGCCACGGCGATGTGATCCACCACGCCCTCCTCCAGTTCGATTTTGAAATGCCGCTCCCTGGCGCACAGGCGGAAGGCCCGGCGGGCGGCCTTTGCCACGTCCGCCGGCGTCACCGGCTTGAATTCAAAGATGGTGCTGCGGGACAAGATGGCGTTGTAAACGTAAAAATAGGGATTTTCGGTGGTGGAAGCGATGAGCGTGATCTTGCCGCTCTCAATAAATTCCAGCAGGCTCTGTTGCTGCTTTTTGTTGAAATACTGGATCTCGTCCAGATAGAGCAGCACGCCTTCGGGCGCCAAAAGCGTGTCGAGCTGAGCCGCCACGTCCCGAATGTCCGCGGTGGTGGCGGTGGTGGCGTTGAGCTTGACCAGCCGGCGGCTGGTCTTGTTGGCGATGATCTGGGCCAGGGTGGTCTTTCCGATGCCCGAAGGGCCGTAAAAAATCATGTTCGGCACGCTGCCGCTGGCCAAAATGCGCCGCAGAAGGCCGTTTTCTCCGATGATATGCTGTTGTCCCACCATATCGTCCAGCTCCATGGGCCGGATCTTGTCTGCCAGCGGCTGATACATAGGCTTCTCCTTTTTCTCATCGCAAAGGCGTCAATGCTTCTGCTGCTTCATCCAGATCTTCATAATCAGTTTATGGGGCAGCAGCTTGGTGGCTACCACCTGCAGCTTGTTGCTCAAACCGGGGACGCATACATCCCTGCCCTTTTCGCTGTCGCGCATGGCAACCCGCACCACCTCTTCGGCGGTATAAATTTTATTGTAATTGGTGACCGCCGTTTTCGAGGTCTCCCACGCATGGTCGAAAAATTCGGTCTGCACCCAATAGGGGCAGAAGGCCATCACCTTAATGTTGCGGGGCCGCAGCTCCACATTGAGACTGCGGGCATAACTCAAAACAAAAGCCTTGGTGGCGCCGTAGATGCTCATATAGGGCACCGGTTGAAAGGCCGACATGGAATCCACCTGCACGATGCGCCCCCCCGCTTTCATGTAGGGCAGGGTCAGCGTGGTCACGCGCACCATGGATTTGCAGTTAAGCTCGATCATGTTCACGCTGTCCTCCAGCGGGATCTCGTCATAGCGGCCGAACTTGCCGAAACCGCTGGCGTTCACCAGAAACGCCACATCGGGCTTGTGCCGCTCCAGCAGGGCGCTGTATTCCCCATAGCTTTCCTCCCGCGTCAGATCCAGCGGCAAAAGACGCAGCGGGACGCGCACCTCTGTTTGCAGCGCCTCCAGCCGCTCTTTTCTGCGGGCGATGACCCAAATCTCGTCGATCCCACCCCGTTGGGCGGTCATTTTCACAAATTCTCTCCCCATGCCGGAGGAGGCGCCGGAGATAACGGCAACGCGCATAAGACTTCCACTCCTGTCAACGATTTTAGTTTGATTTATTGTATCATACCCCGTGTTGGATTTCCAATCCTTTTTACCCATTTTCCCCGTCGCGGCGTGTTTCTGTGGATTTTTCTGTGGGTTTCGTGGATAATGTCTAAGAAACACAAAAAAATTTTGTTGAATTTTTTGTCGAACAACCGTTTGCATTTGTCGAACAAATGTGCTATACTGTTTTCAAATAAACGAACACTTGTTTGTATTTTGGAGGCGATCACCATGAAGAAACACGGTCAACGGATGGAGCTTTTGGGCGGCTTGGGCCTGCTGTGGCTGGCCATGGCCTCCGACGGCGGCATCATCGGCGTCCTGCCCACTGTTTTGCTGGGGCTTCTGTGCGTCTCTGTTCTGCTTTTGGGCGATCTGTTTACCCGTCCCCGCAAAAGGCGCGCCCGCCGCGCTTCCCCGGCGGCCCGGCCCGTTCCCGCCAACGTGGTGCCCTTCTCCGCCTCCCGCGCCGCCTGATCCCGGAAAAATCACTCGCCTGCCTCGTTCGGCAGGCGGGTTTTGCTTTTTGTTCCGGTTTTACGCTCCCGCCAGCTTTTTCAGTTCCCGCAGGAGGCATTCGCACTTTTTCGTGCCAATATAACCCCGGTCGCCGCATAGGGCACAGTCGGGTTTGTCCGCGAGATAGTCGGCGGGCTTGCCCAGTTTTTCCAGGATCTCTCGCTGAAGGGCCAGACTTTCCCGGTATTTGGCCTCCAGCGCCGCACGGGCTTCGCCGGTGCTCCGGGCCATTCGCGAGGCGCACAGACGCATGGCGCTCTCGTTTTCGGCAAAGGCTTTGGATTCCCGCCGCAGCTCCTCCCGCCGCTTTTCCAGCGTCACGGCCCGTTTTTGCCGTTTTTCCTGCATTTTTTGCAGGATCACCGTTTCGGCGCTTTCGGGCTTTTTTCCGGCCTGCGGCGTCTTCGGCCCCTCCCGCATTTCCCGCTCGGCCTGTTCCGGCGCAGTGATACCTTTCTCGTGCCATGCGGTAACGATCTTGTCCAGATAGGGCCAGCTCATGCGTCCCGCGCCCAGTAGCGTCCGGTCATGGGCCAACTTCAGAAGAGCGTCGGAAACGCCCATCTTGTCCCATTTGTCGATGTACTTCTGTTCGCTCTCGCCAGGCTGCCTGTCCCGCATACCGAAAAGCGCCAGCACCTTGGCGCCCCGCCCGCGGCGCTCCCGCTGCCGCTGGAGATACGCCTCGGCGTCGGCATACCCGGTCAGCCCCATGTCATGCCAGCGATAGGCTACCCGCTCCACCTCTCGGGCGCTGAGCCGGCCCCGCTGTGCGCAATCGCTGATGAGCAGGGTCAGCACCTCGGGCTTCATTTGCAGACTCTCGTGAACGTTGAGCAAAGTCTCCATTTCCCGGCGGTTGAGGATGCGCCCGATGGACGATTCAAAATAGCCGCACAGCCCGGCAAACGCCGGGTCGCCCTCCCGGGCGCGCACTAGCTCGCCCGCGCTGTAAGCCGACTCCTGCCGCGGGGGCGGCGCAAGCTCCCGGGCCGTCAGCCCGTAGACCACCGTCAGTTCGGCCGCCTTATGCACCTGCTCCGGCGCGAGTTCCAGCACCCGTGCCGCCTCCGCCTCGGTGCAACCGCCGTCCTTCGAAGCGGCATAGGCGTAAAGCAGCGCCGCCAGCGGGTCGCGCAGTCTCGCCAGCGTCGCCATGGCCTCTTTTCCCTCTTTTTGCACGATCAATCTCTGCCCGTCCAAGGAGATCCCCTGCCTCTTTTCTCTGTTTTTTCTCAGTATAACAAAAATAGTTGCCCGCGTAAAGCAAAAAGGGATGGAAATTTCCCCGCCGATTTGCTATACTGGATTCAGTGGGGCGCCGTCCTCTTTTTTCCGTGCGCCCAAGCCTTTCATTTTGAGAAAGGAGCGGTTTTATGGATCGCTTTTACGCGCTGGCGCGAGCCTGCGGCAAAGAAGAAGTCTTCGGGCGGGAAATCCTCTCCTGCACCGTTTTCCGTCATATGGCTCTGGCGGTGGAGGCCGCCGGAGGCACGGCGTATCTGGAATCCGACGTCTGCGCGGGCGCGCGCATCACCCGCGAGGCTTTTTGCGCCGTGGCAAAGGACGCCCCCGTCCTGCTGCTGCGGTCTCCCGCGGCGGCTCTTTCCGCCGAAACGCTGATCCGGCTTACCGACCGGCCCGAGACCTCGGCGCTGGTGGCCGGCCCCAACGTGCTGGCTCTGTGGGGCGGCGCAGGCGAGGTCTTTTCCCTGGATCCCGGCGCGCTGCCCGACACGGTGGCCCGGGTACAGGCTCTGCCCGTGGAATCCATCCCCGTCACCGATCCTGAGAGCGCTTATGCCGTACAGGAGCAGCTTCGCCGCCGGATCAATCTAAGCTGGATGCAAAAGGGCGTCTTTCTCACCGACCCCAACACCACCCACATCTCGCCCCAAGCGGTGCTGGAGCCCGGCTGCACGCTTTTGCCCGGCTGCCTGATCTACGGAGAAAGCACGGTGGCCGCGGGCGCCGTCATCGGCCCCAACACGCTGCTGAAAAACGCCCGCGTGGGGGAAAACTGCACCGTCAATTCCTCTCAGATCACCGACAGCACCGTGGGCAGCGGCACCACCGTGGGCCCCTTTGCCTATATCCGCCCGGGCTGCGTCATCGGTTCCAACGCCCGCATCGGCGATTTCGTCGAACTGAAAAATTCCGCCGTGGGCGACGGCACCAAGATCTCCCACCTCACCTATATCGGCGACAGCGATCTGGGCAAGCGCATCAATGTGGGCTGCGGCGTAGTCACCGTCAACTACGACGGCAAGCGCAAATACCGCACCACCGTGGAGGACGACAGTTTCGTCGGCTGCAACGTTAATCTGGTCTCGCCGGTGAAGATCGGCCGGGGCGCCTATCTGGCCGCCGGCGGCACCATCACCGAGGACGTGCCGGAGGAGGCGCTGGTCATCGCCCGCGCCCGGGCCACCGTCAAACGTGACTGGGTGAAAAAGCGCAAAGAGGCCGGAAAGCTCTGACCGGCGCCCGCAACCGCAGATAACAGTCAAATTATTAATATATTGGGGGTAATCGCATATGATTTCTCACGGCACCAAGATCAAGCTGTTCGCAGCCAATTCCAATCCCGCGCTGGCGCAAAAGATCGCCGACAAGCTGGGCATGCCGCTGGGCGACTGCGTGGTCAAGCAGTTCTCCGACGGTGAAATTTCGGTCTCCATCAACGAGACCGTTCGTGGCTGCGACGTTTTCGTCATCCAGTCCACCTGCTATCCCGTCAACGACAATTTCATGGAGCTGCTCATCATGATCGACGCCTTCCGCCGGGCCTCCGCCGGGCGCATCACCGCCGTCATTCCCTATTTCGGCTATGCCCGGCAGGATCGCAAGGCCAAGCCCCGCGACCCCATCTCCGCCAAGTTGTGCGCCGAGATGCTGGAGGCCGCCGGCGCGAACCGGGTGCTCACCATGGATCTTCACGCCAGCCAGATCCAGGGCTTTTTCAACATCCCGCTGGACAATCTGGTGGGCGCCAGGCTGCTCTCGCAGTATTTCTATGACCGCATCGGCGCCGGCAACCCCGATTATGTGGTGGTTTCGCCCGATCTGGGCTCGGTGACCCGCGCCCGCAAGTTTACCGACAAGCTGGATCTGCCCCTGGCCATCGTGGACAAGCGGCGTCCCAAGCCCAACGTATCCGAGGTCATGAACATCATCGGTGACGTCAAGGGCAAAAAAGTTATTCTGGTGGACGACATGGTGGACACCGCCGGCACTCTGTGCCACGGCGCGAAGGCGCTCATTGAGCGGGGCGGCGCCACTGAGGTAATCGCCTGCGCCACCCACGGCGTTTTGTCCGGCCCCGCCATCGAGCGGCTGCAGAACAGCGTCATTTCCAAGCTCATCTTGCTGGACACCATCCCCATCGAGGGAGAAAAGGCCATCGACAAGATCGAGGTGTTGTCCGTGGCCGGCCTGTTCTCCGAGGCCATTCGCCGCGTCTTTGACGAAACGGCCATGTCCGATCTGTATAACTGATGTTATAATTGATGTTTTCCGGCGGAGCCGTATCCCGGCTCTGTCCGGTAATTTGAAAAGGGGCGCTTTCTATTTTTCGACGGAAAAAGATTTCGGAACCGAAGCAGATCGATTTCATCGTCTGCGGACTGGGCAATCCCGGCGGCAAATACGAGATGACCCGCCACAACGTGGGCTTCTGCGCCATTGACCTGCTGGCGGAACAACTGGGTCTGGGGCGGCTGAAAAGCGCCAAATGCAAGGCGCTTTACGGCGTATGCGCCGCGGGCGGCAAGCAGGTGCTTTTGATGAAGCCCCAAACATATATGAATCTGTCCGGCGAGGCGGTACGGGATATGCTTCGCGCCTATGGCCTCCCGCCGGAAAAGCTGCTGGTGATCTTCGACGACGCCGACCTGCCCGCAGGGCGCATCCGCATCCGCAAAAACGGCTCGGCGGGCACCCACAACGGTATGCGCAGCATCCTCTACCTGCTGGAAAGCGATCAATTCCCCCGCATCAAGGTGGGAATCGGCCATCCCGGCCGGGAAGAGGGCGAGGATCTGGCGGATTATGTCCTTTCACCCATGGATAGCGACGCCTGGGCGGCGGTGAAGGCCGTTCCCGGCGCGGTGATCGATCTGCTGGAACACGGCGTGGAGCACGCCATGCAGGAATACAACAGATTTTCTCCCGGGCCCGCCCCGGTGAAAACAGAAAACCCGGAAAAGGAGTGACAAAATGCTGCTGATTAAAAACGGACACATCAAAACCATGGCCGGTCCCGACATCGAAAACGGCTGCGTCCTCATTGGCGACGATGGAAAAATCGCCGCCGTGGGCAAAGCCGTCGCCTGTCCCGAGGGGGCGCAGGTCATCGACGCCCAGGGCCGTCTGGTGACCCCGGGCTGCGTAGAAGCGCACTGCCACATCGGTCTGGACAACGAGGGCATGGGCTGGGAGGGCCACGATTACAACGAGATCGTGGACCCCATTACCCCGCAACTGCGCGCCATTGATTCCATCAACCCCATGGACGAGGCATTCGGCAACGCCCTGCGGGGCGGCGTCACCACCGCCTGCACCGGCCCGGGCAGCGCCAATGTGGTAGGCGGCACCTTTGTCGCAGTCAAACTGGCGGGCAAGCGAGTGGACGATATGATCGTCAAAGAGCCCCTGGCCATGAAATGCGCCTTCGGCGAGAATCCCAAGCGGTGCTATGGCCAGTCCAGCGGACACAAGGCCCCCATGACTCGCATGGGCGTAGCCGCCCTTTTGCGGGAGCTTCTGTTCAAGACCCGCCGCTATCTGGAGGACAAGGAAGCGGGAAAAAATCCCGCCTTTGACATGAAGCTGGAGGCCATGATCCCCGTCCTCAAGGGCGAGATTCCCCTGAAGGCCCACGCCCACCGGCACGACGACATCCTCACCTCCATCCGCATCGCAAAGGAGTTCGGCGTGCGCCTGACGCTGGATCACTGTACCGACGGCGCCCTGATCGCCGGCGAACTGGCCGAAGAGGGCTTCCCCGCCTTCGTGGGTCCCACGCTGGGCGGCAAAAGCAAGATCGAGCTGCAAAACAAGAGTTTCGACACGCCGCGGGTGCTCTTTGAAGCCGGGGTGGACATCGCCATCATCACCGACGCGCCCGTCATTCCTCTGCAAAATCTTCCTCTGTGCGCCGGGCTGGCCGCCAAAGCCGGCCTGCCCATAGAAGAGGCGTGGAAGGCCGTCACCATCAACGCCGCCCGTCTGACGGGCATCGACAGCCGCGTGGGCTCGCTGGAGCCCGGCAAGGACGGCGACGTGGTCATCTGGACTGCCGACCCGCTGGTCTATCTGGCCGGAGAGGCCGCTTGCACCGTGGTCAACGGCAAGGTGGTCTATCAGGCCGAATAATCGAACGTTCTTCCTCTTTTGACATTTGCCGACACCCCGTTCCTTTTGGAAACGGGGCGCTCGGCGTTGCCTGCAAACCAATGAAAAGGAGTGCTTCGCCCCATGGATCTCCTCTCGCTTCCCCGATCGCTTCCCGACTACCAAAAGCTGCTCTCCGCCGCCCGGGAGGGACAGATCGCCTCGGTCTACGGCACCGCCCCGGTGCATCGGGCTCATTTGGCGGCGGCGCTGTGCGCCGATCTGCCCGGAAAGACCTTTTGCGTCGTTTTCCGGGACGAGGCTGCCGCCCGCGCCTTTGCCGACGATCTGGCGGCCTTCGGCGGCCCAAAAGCCGCGATCCTGCCCTGCCGCGAGCCGGTATTTCACAACGCGGAAAGCGTTTCCGCCGGTTATTCCCAGCAGCGGCTGGCAGCGCTCCATGCTCTGCGTGCCGGCGCGTGCCGGGTGTTGTGCGCCCCGGCCGACGCGCTGATGCTGCACACGCTCCCCCCGGAAGCGCTGGAGAAGGCTTCCATTTCTCTTGCCGAAGGCGCGACTTTTGGGGTGGAGGAGCTGGCGGAACGGCTGGTGCTGGCGGGCTATACCCGCTGCGCCCAGGTGGAGGGCCCGGGCCAGTTTGCCCTGCGGGGCGGGATCCTGGATGTTTTTCCCGCCGGGGACGAAGCCCCCGTCCGCGCCGAGTTTTTCGGGGACGAGGTGGATTCTCTCAGTCGCTTCGACCCCATGAGCCAGCGGCGCACCCAGCGAATGGATTCAGCCGTTTTGCTCCCCGTGCGCGAGGTGCTGCCCCAACTGGCCGAGGGCGGGATCGACGGGCTTGTTGCCGCGCTGGAAAAACTGGCGGCGCGCAAAAACTGTCCCGACGCGCTGCGGGCCAATCTCCGTGCCGACGCCGAGCAGCTTACTCAACTCCGCGCCCTGCCTGCCGCCGACCGCTATCTCTCGCTGATTTATCCTCACGCCGCCACGGCCTTTACCTATCTCCCCGCAGACACGGTTTTTCTCTGCTGCGACACTCCCGCCGTGCTGGAATGTGCCGAAGGCGCCGCCCATCGGCAGGCCGAAACGCTGGAGCACCTGCTGTCCGAGGGCATTTTGCCCCCGTCGAAAACCGGCTATTCGCTGGACGAGCGGCAGTTCCGCGCCTCGCTGTCCGGCGCCGTTTTACAGTTCGACAGTTTCCTTTCCTCCTCCGATCTTGCGCCGCAGGTGCTTGTGTCTTTGCAGGCCAAGCAGCTCTCCGCCTCATCCGGCGGCTTTGAAAACCTGCTGCGGGACGTGAGCGATTATCTGCGCCTCCACTACACCGTCTATCTTCTGGCGGGCGGCGAGGCCCGGGCGCAAAGCCTTTGCCGACTGCTGGAGGAGCAGGAGATCCCCTTCGTCCGCTCGCCGGAGCAGGCCGCGCCCCGCCGGGTTTGCGTACTGCCTCAAGGGCTCAGCGCAGGTCTGGAATACCCCGCTCTGCGGGCGGCCATCCTGTGCGAGGGACGCCCGGTCAGACGTAAGCAGGCGAAACGTCGCAGCAGCCGGGATCGGATCCAGAGTTTCGCCGACCTGCACCCCGGCGATCTGGTGGTTCATGAAAACCACGGCATCGGCCGCTTTGTGGGGGTGGAACGCATTCAGGTGGACCGGGTGTGGCGGGATTATATCAAGATCGCCTATGCCGGAACGGATTTTATCTTTGTCCCCGCCACCGCGCTGGATCTGGTGAGCAAATACATCGGTACGGCAGAGACCGAAACCGTCCGTCTGGCCAAGCTGGGATCGGGCGCCTGGCAAAAAGCCAAGCAGCGGGCAAAAAAATCCGCCGCCGATCTGGCGGAACAACTTCTTAAACTCTATGCCGCCCGGCAAAAGGCCGCGGGCTATCCCTTCGCCCCCGATGACGACTGGCAGCGGGCCTTTGAAGAGGCCTTTCCTTATGAAGAAACCGAGGATCAGCTCCTCTGCGCCCAGGAGATCAAAAAGGACATGGAGCGCCCCGTCCCCATGGATCGTCTGCTCTGCGGGGACGTGGGCTTCGGCAAGACCGAGGTGGCCTTCCGCGCCATCATGAAATGTTTGCTGTCCAACAAGCAGGCCGCCGTTTTGGTGCCCACCACCGTGCTGGCCCGCCAGCATTATTTCAGCGCCATCGAACGGTTTTCCGGCTATCCTGTCAAGGTGGAGGTGATGAGCCGCCTCCGCACGCCAAAGCAGCAGCAGGAGATCGCCCGCCGGGTGAAAACCGGGCAGGTGGATCTTTTGATCGGCACCCACCGCATTTTGCAAAAGGACGTTTCCTTCAAGGATCTGGGGCTTTTGGTAGTGGATGAGGAACAACGCTTCGGTGTGGCGCACAAGGAGCGCATCAAACAGATGGCCACGGGCATCGACGTACTCACCCTGACGGCTACGCCTATCCCCCGCACCCTGAATATGGCGCTTTCCGGCATCCGGGATATGAGCGTTCTGGAGGAGGCCCCCATGGGCCGCCAACCGGTGCAGACCTTTGTTCTGGAGCAGAACGACGCCGTTTTGCGGGACGCCATTCGGCGGGAGCTTTCCCGGGGCGGGCAGGTCTATTATCTTCACAATCGCATTGAGGATATCAGCCGCATCGCGGCGCGGCTCCAGTCCGACTTCCCCGGCACCGCTATCGCCGTGGCTCACGGGCGCATGAGCGAAGAGGAGATGAGCGACGTGATGATCCGTTTTTATCAGGGCGAGATCTCCATTCTGGTCTGCACCACCATCATCGAAACCGGCATCGACGTGCCCAATGTCAACACCCTCATCGTGGAAGACGCCGACCGGATGGGCCTTGCCCAACTTCATCAGCTCCGGGGCCGGGTGGGCCGCTCCAGCCGCCACGCCTACGCCTATCTCACCTACCGCCGGGGCAAGGCGCTCAGCGAGGTGTCGCAAAAGCGCCTCTCCGCCATCCGCGAGTTTGCCGAGTTCGGCTCGGGCTTCAAGATCGCCATGCGGGATTTGGAGATTCGGGGCGCGGGCAGCGTGCTGGGCGCCGAACAGAGCGGCCACATGATGGATGTTGGCTATGACCTCTATCTCCAGCTTTTGAGCGAGGCCACCGCCGAACTGCGGGGTGAGGCTCCCGTCCGCCGAACCGACTGCGCCGCCGACCTGCTGGTGTCGGCCGGCCTGCCTCAGAACTATGTTTCCGACGCCGCCACCCGCGTGGATCTTTACCGCCGCATCGCCATGATCGCCTCCGCCGACGATCTGCAGGATATGACCGACGAGCTCATCGACCGCTTCGGTGATCCTCCCGCCTCGGCCATGGCGCTTTTGGAGATCGCCCTGCTGCGGGCCGACGCCTCCCGGGCCGGAATTTTTGAGATCACCCAGAAAAACGGCGCACTGCTGCTCTATTTCCGTGCCGAAACGCTTAAGCGGGCCGCCGCCGTCTGCGCCGAGCCCTCGCTGCGGGGACGGATTTTCCTTTCCGCCGGCGACAAACCCTATATCACCCTCAAGCTGCGCCCCATCGACGATCCGCTTAAGCAGGCAAAGGCCGTGGTGGCGCTTTACACCGCCGCCGAAACGTGATATGATAAGGCAAACGTTTCCTCCGGGAGATTGTTTCAAACGTTTGACAAGGAGCTTCTTCATGAAAAAAATCCTTTCCCTCCTCTTCTGTGCCGCGCTTCTGTCCGCGCTTTTTGCGGGCTGCAGCCCCAGTCCCACCGCCGTCACCGTAGGCGGACGCAAGGTGGACGCTGCGGAATACGCCTTTTATCTCAGTTACAACCGCATCCGTTCCGGCGAGCCCTCGGGCACCATCCTCCACAGCGCGGAGGGCACCGCCCGCGCCCGGGAGGCCGCGCTGGAGCAGATCGTCACCAACGAGGTGGTGCGTCTCAAGTGCGCCGAGCTGGGGCTGCGCCTTTCCGACGAGACCCGGCGCCAGCTTTCCGAAGAAAAGGCCTCGCTCATCGAATCGCTGGGCGGCAAGGCCGCCTATCTGGACTATCTGAAGCAGGCCAATCTCACCGACCGTTCCTATGACAAGCTGGCGGAAAACGAAGCGTGGTACAACCTGCTTTACGACCACATGCAGGAGGAAGGCCGCCGGTATTACACCGACGAAAAGCTGCGGCAATATTTTGCCCAGCACTACGCCACCGTGAAATACATCTTTTTCACCATGCTGGACAACGAAGGCGAACTCCTCCCCCAAGAGGAGCGGCAGCAAAAGCGGATCCTGGCCGAATCCGTTCTGGAGCAGGCACAGGCTCCCGACGCCGATTTTGATGCGCTGATGGCCCAGTATAACGAGGATCCCGCCATGACCGTCGGCTTCCCGGTGGGCGAGCTGGAGGCCGCCAGCACCTATTATCTCACCACGCTCTTTTCCCTGGAGGAAAACCAGGTGAGCGAGCTGCTCGTGCAGCAGGACGGCTGGTATATCCTCAAACGCTGCCCCGTTTCGGCCACGGTTTACGACGAAAATCAGCAGGACATCGCCGACGCCGCGCTGGACTGGCGCTTTGACCAGACGTTGCAGCAGTGGAAAACGGAATACTCCGTCACCGTTCACGCCGTGGTAGACAAGATCGACCTGAACAATCTGTCTGACTATGTAAAATGACCCATATCGAAAAAACGCCCCGATCCGGCTTGCCGGATCGGGCGTCTGCAAAAGGCCCGTTTCTTGCTGTATCCCACGGCATATGCTGTAATAACACCGCCGTTGCCGGGACCCGGAAATCAAAAAAGGGGCGCTCTGCATAGAAAAACGAATCGCGCACAGAGGGCGGCGAGATCTGACCCTCCGAATTACAACATGGAGGAGTTCCCTATGCTCAAACTCACGGAAGTAACCGAAGAAAACTGGCTGGACATCCGCGCCTTGTCTGTGGACGACAGTCAGAAGTCCTTTCTCGACAGTGCCGTCGGCATCCTGGCGAGAGGCTATGTTTACCGCTTTTGCCGCGCCAGAGTCATCGGGATCGCCAGCGATGACGTCATCGTCGGCATCGCGCTGGTGCGGGATCTGGACGACGAGCCCGCCTGTTATGATTTACAGCAGTTCCTGATCGGCCGGCAGTATCAGGGGCGGGGATACGGCACAGCCGCCCTGCGCATGATCCTTTCCGTGCTGGAGCAGGAACGGAAATACGACTGTGTGGAGGTCTGTGTCAAAAAAGACGACGCCGCCGCCCTTCGAGTTTACGAAAAGGCGGGATTTACCGATACCGGCTATGTGGACAAAGACGCGCCGGATTCCCGGAATCTGATGTATTTTTTTCAAAAAACCCAGCCAGATCGTGCGGATGCGCGGAATTGAAGCCGAACAAGCGGCGCGCCGGTCGATCTTTTTGTTTCCACTGTAGGGGTATGTGTGGGTATGAACATAAGGTTCCTCACGCCTTCGGCATGTTGAATTCCGTTTATTCCGCGCTCTTGAGCGCTTCCACCATGTCGATCTTCCGGTTTTTGCGCGCCAGCATCCAACCGACGAACAGCGAAACGCCGAAGGTCAAAACCACGGACACGGCATAGGTCAAAGGCCCAAGCATGAGCTTTCGCTCATATTCCGAGGCCAACGCCCACAGCAGCCAGTGCAAAACGCCCACGCCAGCGGGAAGGCCGAGAATAACGCCGATCACGGTCAGCCAGATATTCTGGGTAATCAGCAGCCGGCCGATCTTCCGGCTTCGGAAGCCGAGCACCTTTAGCGTGGCAAGCTCGCGGGAACGCTCCACATAACGCATAACCCCCAAATTATATAACACCACAATGCCAAGTATCACCGCGGCGATGACAAGGATAAACACCATGCCGTCCATGATCTGGGTGAAGCTTTTGAAGCTGTCCATCAATTGGCCCTTGTCCTGTTTGCCTGCAATCAGCTCCGAGGACGGGATATCAGCGGATGCCCGCTCTGTATAAATGGCGGAAACGCTGTAATCGATGCCCAATTCATCGGCGAGCGCGTCGCTCATGGTGATGCATTCGGTCATAATGGAGCGGTGATAGCCAAGCACCTTTACCCGATAGCTGTCCTCGCTGCCATAGGGCGAAAACTCGATATACTCCCCAATTCTTGCCCTGTCGGCCAGCCGCAGGCAGAGATACACGCCGTCATGACGCAGCGCCATCGGCTGATTATCCTCATCTATAACGCTGAAGCGGCCTTTGTCGTTGTGGACGATATTCAGCGTTGCGGTATAACCGCCGACGCTGATGCCTGAATTGCTCTCCCAGTCGCCGTCAAGCGCCGCGATCAAATCGGCGGCGTCTGCCTGCGTTGTGTTTTCCATGAGATTGACCTTTGTCGTGTAGTGGGATATGCCGTTGTCCAACAGATCCAAAAACCCCGCCATGGTATCGCGCATCCCGAGTCCGCCTACCAGAAGGACCATGCAGCCGACGATTCCGACGAGGGTCATGGCAAAACGACTCTTGTGACGCAACAGATCCCGGATGTTCCACTTTGTGGAAAAGCGCAATCGTTCAAAGAATGGGAAACGCTCCAAAAAACTCTTCTTCATCGTTTTCGGCGCATAGGGCCGGAGCGCGTCAGCCGTCGTTCCTTTCAACTGGGCGCGTACCGAAAGAAAACTGATAAGCGAGAGCAAAAGAACGGCGCCAACCATGACGGGATAGCAAAACGCGGGGGTCGCCACCGACCAGTCCGGCATATCGAAATAGGTGCCCATCATGCCGTTCTCGCTCATGACCGCTTTACAGACAAAGACGCCCAGCACAGCTCCCAGCGCCGTGCCGACCGCGCCGATCAACAGACCATAACAGGAGTAATGCAGCAAAATCGTCCGGTTTTTGAATCCCAGCGCCTTCAATATGCCGATCTGTGTTTTCTCCTTGGTGGCGATGCGATGCATCGTGGTCACCATGGTGAGTACGGCGATGGCGAGAAAGAGCACCGGCAAAATGGAGCCCATGGCCTTTCCTTCGTCCGCCTCTCCCATGGCCTGCTTGTAGACCACATGATCCGTTTTCGGAACAACCATCAGCGTTTTGCCCAGCGCGTCCTTGACCGCGTCCTCCAGATCCGCTTTTTCCAAGCCGGAACAGAGGTTGACTTGCGAAAATGCCTTGTCGGCGGCCTGCTCCAGTACCGCTTCCGTTATCATCGCCTCCGCCTGCGTCTTCACGGTTTCTTCCGGAAGTCCGGCGTTTCGCAGCTCTTCGGAAACAGTTTGAACGGTTTTTTCTTTCAAAACGGCTTTCAGTTTGGCCGGAGAGATATAAGCATAGCCAAAGGTCGTATAGTCCGGCATGAGTTGATTGCTGTCGGCCAGACAGATCATGTGCTCGCCGGCTTTGATCAGGCCGACGATCTCCCCGGTAATTTCCAGCCCTTGAAATTCCAGGGTCAGCGTATCTCCCAGGGAAAAGCCATTTGTTTTGGCAAACTGATCGGACAGCCAAATGCCGTCGCCGCGTTCGTCATAGCCCGCGCCGTCCATCAGCACAAAGGTTGAAACGCTGTAATTCTCCGAAACGTCAAGCGCCAGCGCCTTTTTGCCGCCGCCCCTGATTTCAAGATTGACCGAAAGAAAGCGGGTGGCCGCCTCCACCCCGTCGATGGCGGCAATTTTCTCGAAATCATCTTTTGTAAAGCCTCCCTCGGCGTAGAGGCGGTAATCGGCGTAGTTGGTGTCCGCAAAAAAGCGCGAGACGTCGTATTCGATGGTGCGCCATTCCATATTGAAGCCGAGAAAAATTCCAATGCCCATCGTCATCATAATGACCATGGAAATAAACTGAGCTTTATAGCTCCACGCGGTACGCAGCAGTTTTCTGAAAAGCATCACCACTCCACCTCGTCTGCGGAAAGGGGATTCTCCTGCTCCTCCATGGAGTGGATCTTTCCGTTCTTAACGCGGATCACCAGATCCGCCATTTTTGCGATATTTTGATTGTGGGTAACGATCACGATGGTCTTTCCGCCCTTTTTCGCCATCTCCAGCAGCAGTTTGAGCACCATCACGCCGGTCTCGGAGTCCAGCGCCCCCGTCGGCTCGTCGCAAAGCAGAATTTTTGGATTTTTTGCAGAGGGCGCGGGCGATGGAGATGCGCTGCTGCTCGCCGCCGGAGAGTTCGGAGGGGAAGTTGTTTTTATGATCCAGCAACCCGACCCTGCCGATCATCTCCGCGGCGTCCAGGGCATTTGGAGAGATTTCGGAAACCAGCTTTACATTTTCGTACACCGTCAGCGTCGGGATGAGATTATAAAACTGGAACACAAAGCCCACCGTGGATGCCCGATAGTCGGCAAGTTCGTTGTCGGAAAGCTGCGAGATGTCGGCGCCCGCGACGGTGATCGTGCCCTCGCTGGGGCTGTCGAGCCCGCCCAGCAGATTCAGCAACGTGCTTTTCCCGGCGCCGGAGGGCCCCAGAATGACCACGAATTTCCCCTCATCCAAGGCAAAGCTCACCCGATCCAGCGCACGGAGCTCATGATCGCCGCTGGTATAGATTTTAGACACGTTTTCAAATTGAACGATTGACATAGGATCCTCCTTTGACTGTTGTTTTTTTTCGGGGCAAGGGAAGTCGGAAACGCTCGTTCCACACCAAAACAGGCAAAACACATTTACGCTCGATAGGGGTTTTTTTCCGCCTCGCGGCAAAAAACAAAGCCTTTTTTCCTCCAATGAGGCGATTTGTCCGCATACCGGAAGGCTTCCTCCCATGACAAACAGCCGGAGTGCGAGGTAAGCACATATTTGGCGTGGAGCTTGCTGTCCCGGAGTTTTTGCACGCTTTCTCTGTTCAACGCCGGGTCCTGGTTCCAAAAATCATAAAAGAGCCATCCGCCCTCTTCATTTGCGATGATACAGTCGCCGAAAAACAGATAGATCCCTTTGGCCAGAAATGCCGTGTGCCCAAGGGTGTGTCCGGGAACGGCGACGGGAAGGATCGATATACCGTTCACCCGCAGCGCCTCCCCCGGTGCAAAAACCTTGTATCGCGGCAAGGCAATCGGCAGTTTGCACCGATGTCCGGCAATGGTCTTCCGGCTGTATGCGCCGGTCAAATAGGTTTCCTCCTGTGCGCTGATATGGATCTCGGCATTTGGATAAATCGGCTGGCTTTCGGCGCACACACCGCCCGCGTGATCGATGTCCAGATGGGTCAGAAATACATCCGTAACCTGCTCCGGGGCAATCCCCAGCATTTTCAGCCCCGCTGATGTGTTTTGGCTGTTTTGATAGCCGCTGTCAATGGCGAGGTATCCGTTTTGGCCTTGAATCAAAAAGCAGTTGACATCCTTGTCCCGCAGGCAGAAAACGTCGCCGAATACCGTCTGGGTTGGCCGCGGATTCCACATGCCTTTTCCTTTTGTGATTTGGGGTTTTACCACCAGTCCAAATAGTTTTATCCAGTTTATTGCTTTCATAATCGTCGTTGTTTCTTCTTCGTTCTCTGTTAGTCAAGTCTAACATGCGGGCCTTTTTGTGCCCCGCCATGACAGCGGGGCAGGGTCGCACGGAACTGTTTATAAGCCAAACAGCGCTTTCCACGCGGGAAGATAAAATTTTTCCAGCGTTAATTCAAGAATTCTTGGAGGGCTGCCGCGATCATCTTTTCGTGGTTTTCCGTCTTGTCTCTCGACATGGGCTTCCCCTGTTTTGTTCAAACACAAAGTGAACATCGTTCGCTAACGCACCATGAGAATACACCGTTCGCCAAAGTTTGTCAAGAGGGTATTTTTGTTTTTATCCTACGGTTTGCGATGCTGAATTCCCCGCACGTTCTTTCTCAACCACACAGTATGTTTGCGTTTTCCGCCCTTTTCCATGCTGCCCAACGCACAGACAATCGGCAGATAAACCACGGCGTCACAGACCGCTTTGATCTGTGACGCCGTTCTTTTTTCCTTTGGAAAACGCCGCTTCCCGCTCCACTTTATGGCTTACAGTTTCAGGTCGCCCGCTTTGATCCAGCCCAGTTTGCGGCAGATCACGCCGAACAGCAGGCACAAAAGAGCGGGCAGCACAAAACTGATGAGGATGAGCCCGATCCAATCCATGGCGGCGGGGGCAACGACAGAAGCGCCGTGCTCCAGCGCCTTGGCGCTGGGCGCCAGCCAGCCTGTCCACACGCCGATCTGCCCGCACAGACCGCAGGTGCCCATACCGGAATTGATGGGCTCGCCGTTCATCTGAAGCTGGAACAGGCAGGTGGCCAGCGGCCCCGTGATGGCCGAGGTCAGGATCGGCGGGATCCAGACCCGGGGATTGCGGACAATGTTGGGCATCTGCAGCATGGAGGTGCCAAGGCCTTGGCTCACCAGACCGCCCCAGCGGTTTTCCCGGAAACTCATCACGGCAAAGCCCACCATCTGGGCGCAGCAGCCGGCCACCGCCGCGCCGCCCGCCAGCCCGGTGAGCCCCAGCACCGAGCAGATGGCCGCCGAAGAGATGGGCAGCGTCAGCGCCACGCCCACCAGAACAGATACCGCAATGCCCATCCAGAAGGGCTGGAGCTTCGTGGCCTGATCAATCACGTCGCCGAACGCCTTTGCCGCAAGGCCGATGGGCGGCGCGATGAGCTTCGCCAGCAAAACGCCCACAAAAATGGTGACGGCGGGGGTCACAAGTATATCAATCTTTGTCTCTTTGGAAACCGCTTTGCCGCATTCGGCGGCGATGACGGCGATGATCAAAACGGCCAGCGGGCCGCCCGCGCCGCCCTCGGCATTGGCCGCCCATCCCACCGCCGCAAGAGAAAACAGCACCATGGGCGGCGTTTTAAGGGCAAACCCGATGGCCACCGCCATGGCCGGGCCGGAGACCGCCATGGCGTAAGCGCCGATGTCGGTAAGGGTCTGCCAGCCGATCTGCTGCCCCATCGTGCGCAAGATCGTGCCGATGAGCAGCGAACAGAACAATCCCTGCGCCATGGCGCCCAGCGCGTCGATGCCATAGCGCCGCGCCGAGATCTCAATATCCTTTCGTTTCAAAAACGCCTTGAGCTTTTCCATAATGACTTCCTCCTGCGGATCAGATTCCCCCTTGGGGTGTATGCTGTCTATGGCATATCATATCATGGAACAGATCAAATTGCAATTGCCGCATCATAGAGCGATTCTCCTGTTTTTTTCGATTTTTTGTGAAAAATCCATATTGCAGTCAGGCAAAATATGACTATAATAATTATTTGTTCGTTTCTTTCACCATACGTGGAAAAGAGGTTTTACCATGTACGATCTGATCTCGGTGGCCGTCGCTCTGCTGGCCGGCCTTTTGATGACCCGTGTTTTCAAGCTGCTGCGCGTCAGTTTTCCCGACGTAACAGCCTTTTTGCTGGCCGGTCTTGCCATCGGCCCCTATGGCCTGGGCCGGCTGCAGGTGCCCGGTCTGGGCTTTCCCGACGATGCCTCCATCGGGCGTTTGAGCATTCTCTCTACGGTGGCGCTGGGCTTTATCGCCTTTGCCATCGGCAACGAATTTCGCCTTTCGCAACTGAAAAAGACCGGCAAACAGGCCGCCGTCATCGGCGTATTCCAGGCTGTGGTGGCCATGGTGATGGTGGATATCGCCCTCATCCTCCTGCATTTTGCGCTGGGCGAGGCCGTTTTGCCGCTCTCCGCCGCCATTACCCTGGGAGCCATCGCCACAGCAACCGCTCCCGCCGCCACCCTGATGGTGGTGCGGCAGTATAAGGCAAAGGGCCCCCTCACCGATCTTCTGCTGCCTATCGTGGCGCTGGACGACGCGGTGGGCCTGGTCTGCTTCGCCGTGTCCTTCGGCATCGCTCAGGCCATGCTCAGCGGCACCGTCAGCGCCGCCACCGTAATCCTCGAGCCCCTGCTGGAGATCGCCGGCTCACTGGCGCTGGGCGCCGTGATGGGCTGGCTGCTGACGCTTTTGGAGCGGCTGTTCTTCTCCAACACCAACCGTCTGTCTCTGACCATCGGCTTTGTTCTCGTGACCATCGCCCTTTCTTCTCTCCGGATCGATTTGGGCTTTGCCGAGCTGCATTTTTCCGCGCTTCTGGTCTGCATGATGCTGGGAACGGTATTCTGCAACCTTTGCCCCCGCTCCGGCGATATCATGAACCGCGCCGATAAGTGGACCGCCCCCATTTACGCCCTGTTCTTTGTTCTCAGCGGCGCGCAGCTTGAACTATCGGTGTTCCGCAGCGTCGCCGTAGTGGGCATCGGCCTGCTCTACATTCTCGCCCGGTCGGCGGGCAAATATCTGGGCACTCGCGTTTCCGCCGCCGCGACAAATTGCGCGCCCTCTATCCGCCGCTATCTGGGCATCACGCTTTTGCCCCAGGCGGGCGTGGCGCTGGGCATGTGCACCACCGCTGCCGCTTTGATGGGCAGCTATGAGGGCACGCTGGTCCGCAACATCGTATTGTTCGGCGTGCTGATCTATGAACTGGTGGGGCCCTCTCTCACCCGCTGGGCGCTGGTCCGGGCCGGCGACGTTTCCCCCACGCCCGAGGAGAAAAAGTCCTACGCCCGCTTCAATACGCCAAAATCCAGCCGCTAAGCGCGCCTTCCCGCAGATCCTTCCGATCTGCGGGTTTTTCTTTTTTCGGAATTTACCCGCCGTTTAACCAACTTTCGGTTTTCTGTGCTATACTATGGATAACCGTCATCTTTTTGCCCGGAGGTGTTCCCATGTCTGTAAAAAAACGGCTGTTCTGGTCACACATTCTGATGTTTGCCCTGCCCGTGGCGGCCTATTGGCTGATCTCCTTCGCCGCCGACCGGCTGACGCTGGCCTGGCTGCTGCGACAGAACTATGCTTCGGTGCAGGATTTCCGCCGGCAGTATTCGGTCACCACCTTTAACAATTCCTATTCCCCCTACCGCGACAGCATTCCGGAACGGTTCGACGAACGGTACTACGCGCTGCGCGAAGGGCTGCTCGGCGGCGCGGTGACCTCGCCCTCGACCGAAATCGCGGGCGACCTGACACAGGTCCGGCTCGACTGGCTGAACCGGTGGCAGACCAAACGCGGCCCGGTCGGAAACCGCCATATCATCGACTGGATCACGCTCGATACCGGCGTCAGCCTCTATCCGAAAAAGGAGCAGGACTACGGCAAGTTTATCGGGCTGGTCGATTACGATGCCCGCTGGCATGTCGGGGACCGGTTCAGCGTCCTTTCGAGCGGCC
>JAFZPW010000121.1 GCA_017552495.1 Clostridia bacterium
CGGCATCGATTCGCCGGTGGCCGGATGGATGATGGCAAAGCGGGGCATGGAACTCGCCGGCGTACATTTTTTCAGCTATCCCTATACTTCCATGGAGGCCAGACAGAAGGTGCTGGATCTGGCGGAGGTTTTGACCCATTGGGCGGGAAGAATGGCGGTGGCCGTCGTGCCCTTTACCCATATCCAGACCGAGATCCGCGACAAATGCCGGGAGGATTATTTCACCCTGATTATGCGGCGGATGATGATGCGTCTGGCTCAGCGGATGGCGGAAAAGCAGGACTGCCAATGCCTCATCACCGGCGAGAGCCTGGCCCAGGTGGCCAGCCAGACGGTGCAGGCGCTCAACGTGACCAACGCCGTGTGCCGGATGCCGGTGCTGCGTCCGGTGATCGGCATGGACAAGGAGGAGATCGTTTCGGTGGCCCGGAAGATCGGCACCATGGACATCTCTATCTTGCCCTATGAAGACTGCTGCACGGTCTTTACCCCCAAGCATCCGCAAACCAAGCCCGCGCTGGACAAGGCCGAGGAAGAGGAGCGGAAGCTGGATGTGGAGGCCCTCATCGACGAGGCCCTCGCGGGGGTCGAGATCGTTACCATCGGCTGAAAATGGCGGCGTGCCGCCGGAAAGAGGTGAGCGCATGAACTGTGAGCTGCTTGCGGTAGGAACCGAGTTGCTTTTGGGAGAGATCGTCAATCTGGATGCACAGATCATCTCTCAGGGGCTCAACGAGCACGGCATCAACGTCTATTGGCACACGGTGGTGGGGGACAACCCCGCCCGTCTGCGGGAGGCGCTGGAAATCGCAAAAAAACGCGCCGATCTCATCATCACCACCGGCGGTCTGGGGCCCACAGCGGACGACCTGACCAAGGAAACGGTGGCGCAGGCCTTCGGCCGCCCTCTGCGGATGGACGAGGGACAGCTTTTGCGGCTGCGGGAGCGCATGGGTCCTAAAATGACCCCCAACAACGAAAAGCAGGCCATGCTGCCCGAGGACTGCACCGTTCTGGTCAACGACTGGGGCACGGCGCCCGGCTGCGCCTTTGAGAGCAAGGGAAAACATATCATCATGCTGCCCGGCCCGCCCCGGGAGTGCAGGCCCATGTTCACCTATCGGGCGCTGCCTTATCTGCAAAAACTTCAGGGCGGCGTCATCGGCAGTCGCTATGTCAGAATCTTCGGCGTGGGCGAGAGCAGCATGGAGTATCGGGTGACTCCTCTGATGGAGCGTCTGCACGGCGTCACCATGGCGCCCTATGCCAAGGAGGGCGAATGCGAGCTGCGGATCACCGCGCGGGCGGAGACAAAAGAGGAGGCCCTGAAGCTGTGCGACCCTGTGGTGGAGCAGGTGCGGCAGATTTTGGGAAGCGCCGTTTACGGCGTGGATGTTGCGTCGCTGGAAGAGGTGGTGGTGCGTGCGCTGCGCGAGCAGGGCAAGACCATCGCCTTTGCCGAGAGCTGCACCGGCGGTCTCCTGGCCAAGCGGCTCACCGACGTGCCCGGTGCGTCGCAGGTTTTCGGTTACGGATGCGTCACCTATCGGGATGAGGCAAAAACGCGGCTTTTGGGCGTTTTGCCCGAAACGCTTGCCAGATACACCGCCGTCAGCGAGCAGACGGCGCGGGAAATGGCGCGGGGCGTGCGCGCGCTTTCGGGCGCGGATATCGGCGTCAGCACCACCGGCTATGCCGGCCCCGACGGGGGGACAGAGGCGTGCCCCGTGGGGACCGTGTTCATCGGCGTGTGCTGGGAAGGGGGCGAGACCGTTCTGCGGCCCGACCGGCGCTATATGCGCTCCCGGGAGCAGGTGCGGCGCTCGGCCGCCAGTCACGCCTTTGATCTGGTCAGACGGGAGGTGCTGGGCCTGTGAACAAAACGCACAGTGAAAAACGGCTTTCCGGCAAAACGGTTTTTAAAGGCAAGATCATTTCGGTGGCTCACGACCGCATCGCGCTGGAAAATGGAAAAGAAACGCTGCGGGAGGTGGTACGCCACCCCGGCGCCGTGGGCGTGTTTGCCATGGAGGGCGACAAGGTGGTTCTGGTGCGCCAGTTCCGCTATCCCATCGGAAAAGAATTGCTGGAAATCCCGGCGGGCAAACTGGAGCCGGGGGAGGAGCCGCTTCCCGCCGCCATCCGGGAGCTAAGCGAAGAAACCGGCGGCTTCTGTACCCATATGACCATGCTGGGGGTGTATTACGGCAGCGCCGGCATTCTGGATGAAAAGCTGACGCTCTATTTCGCACGCCTCACCGGACGGGGCGGCGCGCACCCCGACGACGACGAGTTTTTGACCGTGGAAAAATACACGCTTTCCCAGTTGGAGGAACTGATCGCCCGGGGTGAAATCACCGACGGCAAGACCCTGAGCGCCTATACGCTGGCAAAGGCGCAGGGCCTGATCTGAAAGCGGGAAAACAGGAGGAGCTATGAGCAAAATATTGATCGTGGAAGATGAGCAGACCATCGTGGATCTGATCGCGTTCAATCTCAGGCGCGAGGGCTTTGAAGTGGAAGCGGCCTACGACGGCATCACCGGATTGGACAAGGCGCTGCACGGCGGCGCGGATCTGATCCTGCTGGATGTGATGCTCCCCGGGATGAACGGCTTTGATTTGCTGCAA